>JBAWHL010000157.1:0-3463 GCA_049593815.1 Ilumatobacteraceae bacterium
TTCCCGCACATTTGAAGTCATCGCCCGTTCGTCACCAGAAATGTGTGCCGTTCGAGGCGGCCAGCGCTACGCCATGCGCATTTTTCGGAGGTCGGCGGTGCGGCGGCGGTGGATTCTCGCCACCTGCTCGGCGGCAGCGGCGACATCAGAACGCATGGTCTCGTCGAAACGGACGACGAGCCAGCCGAGCTCGGTGCATGCGCGATCCCGGGCCTGGTCTCGACGGACACGCTGGTCGCCCCCATGCCACCATGACGCACCCGGTTCGACCGCCAGGCGAATCGACGGCCAGGCAATGTCGAGACGGATCGTTTCCGCACCGGCAAGTACGAGCGGCCACTGCCGTTCGGGATCGGGAAGCCCGACCTGTTCGAGGGCGTCGATGAGCACGCGCTCGAGGTTGCTCTGTGTCGGGCGCTCGCGCTCGATCGCGCGGTCGAGCCAACGTTCCATGGTCGCGACGCCATCCTTGCCTCGGCATCGGTGCGCCTGCAGATACTCGGCAGCTGCCGTCGGCGTGATCAGACCGAGGTGCCAGGCGTCTTCCGCTGCGCGCTCGAACCGGTACTGGTTGAACGCTGCGGCGAGCCCGAACAGCATTCGCAGCGGCTGTGCCACCACGAGCTGGTCATCTCTGACGCAGCGATCGGCATCGTCGTACCACCTGCTGCGGTGTACGTCGACCCACGTCGGCAGTTCGCGGTCGAAGCGTTGAGGAACCGTGAAGTGAATCGGGCGCTCCGGCATCGAACGCAACCCTGCGAGTCGTCCGGCGGTCCATCCGCTCAGGAATCCGGCAGGTGCTGCACGCAGTTGCACGGCCATGCATCGCATGGCGAACGTCTCCGGCGACGAGACTGGCCGGACGACCCCCTGTGCCACGTCGACGACGACTCCCCGGCGCCGGGCACGGGTGATCGCGGACGGCGATGTTCCGAGGTCGATGAGTTGAGTGCGACTCACCACCCCGTGTTGACTCGCGATGAGCTGCAGAATTGTCGCCGTGAACACGCCTCGCAGTGGGCGATTGCCCGTCCGCAACGGAATCTCTCCACAAATGTGTGGCTCCCGTTGCGCCTGCGCACCGATCGACGCACAATTCGGATCGACGACGCCCACAACGCCGAAATGTGCGGGATTCGTGTCGCTCAGCGCCGCGATCCGCGCATTTTTCGGTTGTGGTGGGCGGGATCCGGGCGAACGTCGTCCGCGGTGGGACGGCGGTGCGTTGGCTGGGGCGTCGTCAGGCGAGGTTTTCGCCGTCGAAGATGTCGCTGACGCTGGTGTCGTCGAAGACGGCGCCCAGAGCTTCGGCGATCAGCGGGGCGACGGACAGCACTTCGATCTTGTCGAGCTGCTTCTCCGGGGGGAGGGGGAGCGTGTTGGTGAGCACGATCCGCTCCAGCGGGGCGTTCTTCAGGCGATCGATCGCCGGGCCCGAGAGCACGCCGTGCGTGGCCATCGCCCAGACTTCGCTCGCTCCACGCTGCACGAGCAGCTCGGCAGCAGCGCAGATGGTGCCGGCGGTGTCGATCATGTCGTCGGTCAGGACGCAGAGACGCCCTTCGACGTCACCCATCACCTCGGCGGCCTCGGCAACGTTGGTGGTGCCCTTCGGCCGGCGCTTGTAGATGAAGGCCAGGTCGGCGCCGATGTCGCCGAGGTGCTGGGCCATGCGTTCGGCGACCTTGATGCGGCCGGCGTCGGGCGACACGATGACGGGGGCCTTGGCGTTCGAGCGGATGTACTGCTCGAGCACGGGCATCGCGGTGAGGTGGTCGACCGGTCCCTCGAAGAAGCCCTGGATCTGGCCGGAGTGGAGGTCGATCGAGATCATGCGCTTGGCGCCGGCGGCCTTGAACATGTCGGCGACCAGGCGGGCCGTGATCGGCTCGCGGCCCTCCGCCTTGCGGTCCTGGCGGGCGTAGCCGTAGAACGGGCAGACGGCGGTGATGCGCTTCGCGGAGGCTCGCGAGGCGGCATCGATCATGATCAGATGTTCCATGATCGAGTCGTTGACCGAGTGCCCGTCGACGCCGTAGTGGCTCTGGATGACGAACACGTCCGAACCGCGGATCGACTCGCCGAAGCGGCAACGGACTTCACCGTTGGCGAACTCGACGAGGTTGTCGTGTCCGAGTTCGATGTTGAGGTGCGTGGCCACCTCCTGCGCGAGGTCGGGGTGGGTGCGACCGGAGTAGAGGGCGAGCCGTTTGGTGGTGACCTTCTCCATGAGTGCTGACGTCCTCCCCGAACGTCGATGCGTCGGTGCTCTGTGGTGCGCTGTGTGGGTGGGTGGCGAGCTAGTCGACGGGTGCAGTGTAGAAGGCGCCGGTCGTCGTATTTGAAGTGACGGCGGAACCTGCTGGCAGATGGGCATATGGACCCACCCGCGCGTCGGGGCCGACCGCGGCATCGTGACCGACGGTGTGTTCCACGACCGAGCCGGCTCCGATGGCGCAGTCGACGAGTCTCGTGTCGGGGCCGACCTCGGCGCCGTCACCGATGACGGTGGTGCCCTGCAGGATGGTGCCGGGGTACAGCGTCACGTCGCGGCCGATGCTGACGGTGACGTCGATGAAGGTCTGGCGTGGGTCGAGCATCGTGACGCCGTTGAGCAGCCATCCCCGGTTGGTGCGCGAGCGCAACTCCCGTTCGGCCATCGCCAGCTGCCAGCGATCGTTGACGCCTTGGGTCTCACCCTCGGGCGCTTGCACGCAGCCGATGCGGTGGCCCATGTCGCCGAGGACCGAGATCACGTCGGTCAGGTAGTACTCGCCCTGCGCGTTGTCGGTGGTGAGCTTGCGCAGGGCGGGGCCGAGGAGGTCGCGTCGGAACGCGTAGATCGAGGTGCAGATCTCGTGGACGTCGAGTTCGTCGGGGGCGGCGTCGCGGTGTTCGACGATGCGGGAGGCCTGGCCGTCGGGCTTGCGGATGACGCGGCCGTAGCCGGTGGGGTCGTCCATCACGCTCGTGAGCAGGGTCGCCGCGTTGCCGCATTCGATGTGGGTGTCGACGAGCTCGCGCAGTGTCTCGGGCCGCAGCAGGGGCGTGTCGCCCGGGAGGACGATGATCGTGGAGTCCTCGTCGTAGTCGTCGCCGGCGAAGGCGGTCATGCCGATCGAGGCGGCGTCGCCGGTGCCGTTCTGCTCGAGCTGTTCGACGAAGGCGACGTTCGCCCAGTCGGGGGCGAGACGCTGCACCTTCTTGGTCACTCGTTCGGCGCCGTGGCCGACGACGACCGCGGTGCGTTCGGGCGTGACCTGCTCGAGTGCGTGGATCACGTGCAGGACCATTGCCCGGCCGCAGATGAGGTGGAGGGGCTTGGGCCGGCTGGACCGCATGCGGGTGCCCTCGCCGGCTGCGAGCACGATGGCGGAAACGCTCATGGCTCCGGGGAGAGGATTCGAACCCCTACACGCGGCACCAAAAACCGCTGTCCTACCATTAGACGACCCCGGAC
>JBAWHL010000158.1:0-4513 GCA_049593815.1 Ilumatobacteraceae bacterium
TGCCTACATGACCAACGCCGGCGACGGACCGAAGCAGATCCTGCTGACGACCCTCGACGCGATGTGCTCCGGCGGCATCTACGACCACGTCGGCGGCGGCTTCGCTCGATACTCGACGGACCGCGAATGGTTGGTGCCGCACTTCGAGAAGATGCTCTACGACCAGGCGCTCCTCCTCGGGATCTATCTCCGAGGCACGGTCGTGCTCGGCCAGCCCCAGTACCGCCTCGTCGTCGAGGAGACCATCGACTACGTCCTGCGCGAGCTCCGCCACCCCGACGGCGGGTTCTACTCCGCCGAGGATGCCGACTCCCCCGGCCCCGACGGCGAGCAGGTCGAAGGCTGGTACGCCACCTGGACGCCCGACGAGGTCAGAGCCGCCCTCCCCGACGTCGATCCAGCGATGGTCGACGGGTTGATCGGTTGGTATGGCATCACCGAGGAGGGGAACTTCGAGGGCCGCTCGATTCCCAACCGCATGGCCGCCCGCGGCCAGCTCGCACGGTCGCCGGAGCTCGACGCCGCGCGGCGGCAGCTCCTGGCGGCGCGGTCACGCCGCCCGCATCCCGGCCTCGACGACAAGGTCCTCACCGAGTGGAATGCCCTGTTCACCTCGTCGCTGACCCAGGCCGCCGCGGTCTTCGGACGTCGCGACTGGCTCGATGCCGCGATCGCCAACGCCGAGTTCCTGCTGCGCGAGCTGCGCGGACCCGACCGGCGCTGGTTTCGCAGTTGGCACGCCGATGGCGAACCGCGAGCACGTCACGCCGCGCTCGCTGCGGATCACGCGGCACTCGTCGACATGTTCACCCGGTTGTCCGAGGCGACCGGCGAGGCCCGCTGGATCGCCGAAGCGACCGCGGCTGCCGACACGATGCTCGATTGGTTCTGGGATCCCGAGAACGGCGGTCTGTACACCACCGCCGAGGACGCCGAAGCGCTCGTGGTCCGGCAGAAGGATCTCGCCGACAACGCCACCCCCTCGGCGAACTCCTCTGCAGCGAACGCCTTGTTCCGGTTGGCCGCGCTCACCGGCGAACAGCGATACGCCAACCAGGGCGACCGCATCCTCCAACTGGTGGCGGCCGGGATCGAGAAGGCACCCAGCTCGTTCACGAATGCCCTGCTGGCCACGAACCTCCGTCGTCGCGGCCTCACCGAGGTCGTGATCGTCGGCGACCTGCCGGACTTCGTGCGTGTCGCACAGTCGGTGTGGCGACCGGACACGGTGCTCGCCTGGGGCGAGCCCTACGACTCGCCGCTGTGGGAGGACCGCGCCCCGGGGTTCGGCTACATCTGCCGCGACTACAGCTGTCAGGCCCCGCAGGACACGCTGCAGGGATTCGCCGAAGCGCTGACCGGGCGCAAGGTCGTCATTCGGGGTGCGACCGCCGACGACGCCACCAACGACGGTGACGCGGCTACCAGCGACCCCGGTGAATGACCTGACCCGAACGGCGGCGACGTCGTCCCGCACTCGCCCCGGGACCTGACACCGACCCGGTGGCGACACCATCGGACGCATCGGAGGGGTAGCCGAGCGCAACCGCGCCCAGCAGCTCGAGTCCGGCGGGGATGCCGAGACGCTGACGCAGCTCCCGTTCCCCGCGGAACACGCCGAAGAACAGCGCGCCGAGTCCGACGTCTTCGGCAGCGAGCAGCAGCGTCATCACGGCCATCGACGTGTCGATGGTCCAGTACGGCACGGGCCACGCTCCGGCGCCGGCGCCCAGACCCGTCTGCGCCTTGTCCGGCTCGGAATACCGGTCGACGTAGGCCTTCGAGTCAGCGAGGGGCAGGGCGATCACCGGGGCACTGAGGAGACGCTGCCAGCGGAACGAATCACGTCGGACAGCGGGAAGCGTCGAGTCCCAGAACATCGAGGTGTCCTCGCCCTCGAGCACGACGAGATGCCAGCCCTGCGTCTTGCCCGCACTCGGAGCGCGAGCGGCGAGGTCCACCAGTTCGTCGAGCAGTTCGGGGTCGACCGGGCGTTCGTCGAACGCGCGAGTCATGCGCCGGGATCGGACGACCTCGGCGAACTCGGTCATGTGCCCGGGTGTTTCAGCGCTTCCCGAGCTTGACGAGGTCTTCGGCCATCGTCCAGCCGTAGACCACCATGGCGCCACCCTTGGCCACGGGCACGCTCTCGAACATCGCAACGACATCCGCATCGAGCTTCTCGGGCTTGTACGACTCGTGGTCGAGGTAGCCGTCGGAGCTGCCACTGGCAGCGATGAAGGTCTTGGCGTCGTACTTGGCGTCGATGCTGAAGCGCTTGGCGAGGCGGCGGCCCCATGCCCGCTCTTCGCCGACCGCGCTCGAGCCCGGAGACGGGGTGACGTCGCGGAGATCCTTGAATGCTTCGAGGCCGTCGGGGTTCACGAACCGACAGCCGACCACGACGTCTTCGTCGGGGAATGCCATCAGGGCGCGGTGGTAGGCCTCACCGATCAGTCCTCGCAGGACCTGATCGCGCTTGGACGACCGCTTCACGGACATCAGCCCGATGAGCACGCACGGCGTGCCGCCGATGCGCTCCAGTGTCGAAAACGTGAATCCGTGCAGGGCGGCGCCGAAGCGCGCCGTCGTGATCAGAACCCAGTCTTCTTTGGCCTTGGAGAGCTGTCCAGCGCTGAACGCGTCCTCCATCGACGCCAATTCGTCGAGGTCGGTGTCTGTCAGCGCCGCAGCGTCATTGGTCGAGACGTCGAGTGCCATCTGCTCTATTCTGCCATCTGAAACGGCGATCGATTCAAACGGCGCCGCATTTCGAGGCCGTGGCCCCCATTTGGATGCAGGAACGACCGCCCGGCACGTCCGTTCAGAGCAGCACGGCTTCGTGACCGAACGCCATGCGCAGTTCACCGACGGAGCGGTCGAGATCGACGCGGAACTCGTCGGCCAACTTGAGCACCTTGCCCTGGCCGATGTCGACCATGACGACCGAGTCACCGGGGTGCTCACGCAGAATGCGTTTCAGCCGCTGGATCTTGAGCTCGTCGAGTGCTGCGGAGGGCAGTCGGAGCCGCAACGGCGCCGCGGGCCCATCGCTGAGCCCGGAGAGCACGGTGACCGTCTGACCGATCAGGCCGAATCGTGATTCGTCACGGCGGTCCAGGCGGCCCTTGACCGCCACGATCAGGTCGTCTTCGAGCTTGTGCCCCTGCTCGGCGAGCGTCCGTGGGAAGATCGTCACTTCGATCGACGCGTCGAGGTCCTCGAGGAGGAAGACCGCCATCTGGTCGCCCTTCTTGGTGAACTTGCGGGCGAGATTGGTGATCACGCCGCCGACGACCACGTTGGCGCCGTCTTCCATCGAGTGCAGGTCGAGCACCGACTGTTCGACCTTGCGCTTCAGCGCCGCTTCGATGCCGAACAACGGGTGATCGGACACGTAGAGCCCGAGCATCTCCTTCTCGTATCGCAGCTGCTCGGTCTTGTCGAAGGCCAGGTCGGGGATCTCGGTTCGTTCGTCGAATCCGTCGCCGCCACCGGTCGCGTCGTCGCCGTCGCCGTCGCCCCAGTCGCCGAACAGGCTCATGACGCCCTTCTCGCGCTCTCGGCGCCGTTTCACGGTGGTGTCGATGATGTGTTCGAACACCGTCAGCAGCCCCCGCCGCTGATGGCCGAGGTTGTCGAAGGCGCCACCCTTGATGAGCGATTCGATCGTTCGCTTGTTCAGGACGGGTTCCGGGACCCGCTCGACGAAGTCGTGGAAGCTGGTGAACTGTCCGTTCTCCTCGCGCTCGGCGATGAGGAGTTCGACGAGGGCCTCGCCCACGTTGCGGACCGCTGACATCCCGAACGTGATCGCGCCGGGGCTCCCGACGGACAGCGTGACGCCGGGCGGCACCTCGTCGGGTGCGAGCGCGCCGAAGTTCGACATCGATCGGTTGACGTCGGGTGGGAGCACCTTGATGCCCATCGACCGACAGTCCGACAGATAGATCGCGGCCTTGTCGAGGTTGTTCTTGACGCTCGTCAGCAGCGATGCGATGTACTCGACCGGATAGTGCGCCTTGAGATAGGCGGTCTGGTACGTGATCAGGCCGTAGCCGAACGTGTGGCTCTTGTTGAACGCGTAGTCGGCGAACTTCTCGATGATGTCGAACAGGTCCTTGCCCAGCGCGGCGTCGTAACCCGTGTTGACGACACCGGTCTCGAAGCCGTCGCGTGCGGCGGCCATGACCTCGCGGACCTTCTTGCCCATTGCCTTGCGAAGGTTGTCCGCCTCGGCCAGCGAGTACCCGGCGAACTTCTGCGCCACTCGCATCACGCTCTCCTGATAGATCATCAGGCCGTACGTGTCGCCGAGCACCTCCTCGGCATCCGCGTGGAAGTACTCGACGGGCTTGCGGCCGTTCTTGCGATCGGCGTAGTCGTAGTGCATGTTGACGCTCATCGGTCCGGGCCGATAGAGCGCGAGCACAGCGGAGACGTCTTCGAAGCTGTTGGGCGCCATCGCCTTGAGCAGTTGGCGCATCGGCGGCGATTCGAGCTGGAACACGCC
>JBAWHL010000159.1:0-5775 GCA_049593815.1 Ilumatobacteraceae bacterium
CGACGGCATCACGAATGTTCGGCGTCCCGATGCGCACCCCGGCGTCGATGGCGATCGCGCGGCCGAGCGTGTCGAGCCCGAGCGGTGCCGCCGGCGCCGAGGAACCGGCCGTCGCGACGGCTCCGTCGGTGTCGCCGCTCTCGTCGATTGCCCCCTCGCCGGACCTGGCCTCCGATGACGGCGCCTCGAACTCCATGTCGTCCCCGCTGTCCATGGACGTGCTGGAACTGTCGTTGTCGGTGCCGCACGCGGACACGCCGAGCGCGACGAGTGTGATGAACAGTGCTGATGTCGTTCTGATTCTCCCCATGCAACTTCGACGCCGCTCGGACGTCGCCGGTTCCATGGATCGCCGATCGGTTCGGAATCGGTCCGGAATCCGTGCCGAATCAGCTCAGGGTCACGCCGCGATCACTCCATCGCCTGGAACGGCGACTCGGTCGAGGTGAGCTCGCCGAGCGACATGCCGTCGTACGCGGCCTCCGGGTCGGCGCGCACCTGCGCGTCGAGTGCGATGGCGTCGTCGCCGACGAGGATGCGCCACTTGTCGTTGCGTACCCCGTCGAGAATGATGCCGCTGGCTTCGGCGGCGGTCATCGGTGCGCTGTCGCGGAACATGTCCGACACCTGCTGCATCAGCTCCGTGGTCTCCATGTCGAATTCGTTGGCGCCGTGGCGCATCGACGACTGCACGATCGAGGTCCCGATGTGTCCCGGCATCACGACGGCCACCTTGACGTGCGGCGCGTTGACCCGCAGATCGGTGATCAGCGCCTCGCTGAAGCCCTTCACGGCGAACTTGGCAGCCGAGTAGGCGGTGTGTGGGCGATCGGGGCCGATGCTCGCCCAGAAGCCGTTGACGCTGGACGTGTTGACGATGTAGCCCTCGTCGCTGGCGGTCAGCAGCGGAAGGAAGGCGCGCACGCCGTAGTAGACCCCGCCCCAGCACACGGCGAAGCAGCGGTCCCACGACTCGCGCGACTCGGTGAAGAGCGAGCCGCCGCCGCTCAGCCCGGCGTTGTTGAACAGCAGGTTGATGTGATCGGTCTGATGCTGGGTGACGACGGCGTCGCGGAACGCGAGGATCGATGCCTCGTCGGACACGTCGACCGTGTGCGTCGTGACCACGGTCCCCTCCGGCGCCTCGGCGAGCGCGATCTTCCTGCTCTCCTGCATCTCCTCGACGGACAGGTCGCACATCGCGACGTGGCAGCCCTCGGCTGCGAGTTGGCGGACGAGTTCACGGCCCATGCCGCTCGCCCCACCCGTGACGACCGCGATCTTGCCAGCGAAGTTCTGCATTCGGGCATGGTTGCACAGTCCCCGAAGCCGTCTTCGATCGGGATGTGACGAATCGTGCCAGGCACGATCTGTCACACCTCGCGGACCGGTCGGATGCGACACTGGTCTCGTGGCGTATTCCGGTGACATCCTCGACGACTTCGCGAAGCAGCAACGCGGCCCGACGTACCCGGACGTGGTCGTCGAGATGGGGTTGCTCGTCGAGGACCGGGCCAGCCACTTCTGTGGTGACGTCGTGCGCTGGAACAGCGAGGGAGTCACCCTCCAGGACCGCAACGACTACATCCGGCACTTCACGTGGAAGCCCGGCGGGTTCCTGATCGAGGGCAAGCCGGTCACCCTGGTTCGACCGGCGAACACGACCGCGGCGACACAGCGCGTCACCGCGTCGGGTTCCGTCGCCGGTGACGGCCGGGCCCGGGTCGCGGCGGCGAGCCGGATCTGGGTCGAGGGGAAACACGACGCCGAACTCCTCGAACACGTCTGGGGCGACGACCTGCGCGAGCTCGGCATCGTGGTCGAGCCCTTGCACGGCGCCGATGATCTCGCCGCTGCCGTCGCGGACTTCGCTCCGCGAACCGACCGGCGGCTCGGCGTTCTGCTCGACCACCTCGTTCCCGGCTCGAAGGAGACCCGCATCGCCCAGACGGTGCACGATCCGAACGTGCTGATCACCGGTCACCCGTTCGTCGACGTCTGGGCCGGCATCCGCCCGAAGGTGCTCGGTCTCACCGAGTGGCCCGACATTCCCAAGAGCGATGTGTCCTGGAAGGAAGGCATGTGCGCCGCGCTCGGTGTGCCGTTCGAGGGGTTCTGGCCGCGGCTTCGCAACCAGGTCGAGACGTTCGCCGATCTGCGACCCGAGCTGGTCGGCGCCGTCGAGCAGCTGATCGACTTCGTCAGCGAATAGCCAGGCTTTGCTCGTCGGCACCCGAAAACGGCGAATGCGCCGGGACGTCGGCCGAAGCCGCCATCCCGACGCATCCGTCGGAATTCGAAGTGCTGAGCGTCAGCTCAGACGAAGGCGCTGGCGAACACCAGGCTGACGATCGTCATGACCTTCAGCAGGATGTTCATGGCCGGGCCGCTCGTGTCCTTGAACGGGTCGCCCACGGTGTCGCCGACGACGGCAGCCTTGTGCGGGTCGCCGCCCTTGCCGCCGTGGTGGCCGGCCTCGATGTACTTCTTGGCGTTGTCCCAGGCGCCACCCGAGTTGGCCATGAAGATGGCCAGGGCGAAGCCCGTCACGAGCGCACCGGCGAGCAGACCGCCGAGTGCGTCGACGCTGATGAAGCCGACGACGAGAGGAACGACCACGGCGAGTGCGCCGGGGATGATCATCTCGCGCAGTGAGGCCTCGGTGGAGATGGCCACGCAGGTCGCCGAGTCGGGAACCACGCCGGGGAGCCCCTCGCGCAGGCCCGGGATCTCCCGGAACTGACGGCGAACTTCCTCGATCATCTTGTAGGCCGCACGACCGACGGCGTCGATCGTGAGTGCGGCGAACAGGAACGGCAGGCCGGCACCGAGGAACAGGCCGATGAACACGTCGATCTCACCGATGTTCAGGTTGAGCGCAGCGTTCGGATCGGCCCGCGCGATGGCGAACTCGAAGCTCTTGAACAGGGCGAGCGCGGTGAGCGCTGCCGAACCGACGGCGAAGCCCTTGGCGACGGCAGCAGTGGTGTTGCCGAGCGAGTCGAGTGCGTCGGTGACCTCGCGGACCGAGGGGTCCAGCTCGGCCATCTCGGCGATGCCGCCGGCGTTGTCGGCGATCGGGCCGTAGGCGTCGACCGACACGACGACACCGGTCGTCGCGAGCATGCCGATGGCGGCCACGGCGACGCCGTAGATGCCGCCGCCTTCACCGAGCGTCTGCTCGCCGCCCCAGTAGGCGACGCCGACACCGATGAGGATCAGCGCGACCGAGCTGGCGACGGAGACCATGCCGCCGCTGATGCCGGCGAGGATCGTGGTGGCCGGTCCGGTCTCGGACTGGGCAGCGATCTTCTTGACCGGGCCGAACTGGTCGGAGGTGTAGTACTCGGCGGTCTTGCCGAGCGCCCAACCGACGACGAGTCCGCCGATGACGGAGACAGCGAGGCCCCACGGCTTGTCGTAGAGGTCGCCACCGAACAGCCAGAAGGCGACACCGACGGTGGCGATGGCGGTGATGCCCATCGCGACGTTGGTGCCCATGTGCAGGGCCCGGCTCAGCGCGTGGCTGTCGGTCGAGCCGCTGCTCTTGACGAAGAACGAGCCGATGATCGAGGCGATCATGCCGACGAAGGCGATCGCCATCGGGAACACGAGCAGCTGCACGATGCCGTCGTCACCGTTCTGGCTGGCGACGAGCCCGGAGGCGAACGCGGTCAGCGAGATCGGAGCGATGATCGAGCCGGCGTACGACTCGAAGAGGTCGGCGCCCATGCCGGCGACGTCGCCGACGTTGTCGCCCACGTTGTCGGCGATCGTGGCCGGGTTGCGGGGGTCGTCTTCGGGGATGCCGGCTTCGACCTTGCCGACGAGGTCAGCGCCGACGTCAGCAGCCTTGGTGTAGATGCCGCCACCGACGCGGGAGAACAGTGCGATCGAGGATGCACCCAGACCGAACGCCGTGACGATCTCGAAGGCCTCGTCGACCTCGAGCCACACCACGAACAGCAGGTACGTGAACATCAGACCGAGCAGGGCGAGACCGGCGACGGAGAACCCCATCACCGCGCCACCGCGGAAGGCGACGGGCAGTGCCTTGTGGGCACCCTCCTTGGCCGCCTCGGTGGTCCGAGCGTTCGCCATCGTCGCAACGGTCATGCCGACGTAGCCGGCCGTCGCGGACAACACCGCACCGATCACGTAGCTGACCGAAGCGAGCGGGTTGATGACGATCGCCAGCAGGATCATCATCGCGACGACGAAGACCGACACCCATTGGTATTCCTTCTTGAGGAACGCCTTGGCGCCATTCTGGATCTCGGTCATCAAGAAGACCATGCGCTCGTCGCCGGGCGAGGCCTCCTCGACTTTCTTGTAATAGAAGAATGCGAGCGCGAGTGCGGCGATTGCCGACACGGCTGCAAGATAGGGAACGACGTCCACGGGCTTATGGCCTCCTGAGGGCGGTACGGAAACAATCCAGCTCGAAATGGTTCCGAGCGGACCGGACCATGATGGTCGGCGGGGCAGGCTAGATCCCAACTGGGCCGATTCCAATGCCGTGAGATCGGCGGACGCGGACTGTAACAATCGGGGCCTGGCACGATTCGTCACACGTCCGGGTCGTGGGTGGATCTGTGGGTGTCGTGGCGAAACGGCGTGGAGAATTGGGGTGCGCGGCGGGGTCGGCGAGTAGCGTCGTCCCCATGGCACAAACGTTGAGCCGCGGGCCCGTGTCCGGGACCGCAGTCAAGCCGCCGTCGAAGAAGAAGCCGTTTCTCATCGACTTCTACTCGACCGCGGTGGGCAAGAAGTACGTCATGGCGATCACCGGCATCATCGGGATCGGCTTCGTCGTCACGCACATGATCGGCAACCTGAAGGCGTATCTCGGGATCGTGACCGAGCACGGCGAACAGGTCTACGACATCGACATCTACGGCGAGTTCCTGCGCGACATGCTCGTGCCGATCCTGCCCCGCACGTACTTCCTGTGGGGCATGCGCCTGCTCCTCATCGGTGCGGTGCTGTTGCACATCCACGCGGCGTACTCGCTCACGGTGATGAACCGCAAGGCCCGGCCGGTCAAGTACCAGTCCGCACGTGATTACGAGGTCGCCAACTTCGCCAGCCGCACCATGCGCTGGACCGGCATCATCGTCACGATCTTCATCCTCTGGCACCTCGCCGACCTCACATGGGGATGGGCCAACCCGGACTTCGTTCGTGGCGCCGCGTACCGCAACCTCGATGCGTCGATGTCGCGTCTGCCGGTCGCCGCGCTCTACATCGTCGGCAACATCGCGCTCGGCATCCACCTCTTCCACGGGACGTGGTCGTTGTTCCAGTCGCTCGGCCTGAGCAACCCGAGATTCAACTCGTGGCGCAAGGGCCTCGCTGCGGGCATCGCCACCATCGTCGTCGTGGGCAACTGCTCGTTCCCGATCATGGTGCAGGCCGGAGTGATCGACTATGACCCCGATGCCGTGACCGTGAACCAGGAGGTTGAAGGGTGACCCTTTCGCTCGATTCCAAGATCCCCGACGGCCCGCTGGCCGACAAGTGGAACAACTACATCGCCAATCAGAAGCTGGTGAACCCGGCCAACAAGCGCAAGTTCAAGATCATCGTGGTCGGCACCGGACTGGCCGGCGCCTCGGCGGCCGCCACGTTCGGTGAACTCGGCTACGAGGTCGAAGCGTTCACGTTCCACGACTCGCCACGGCGCGCGCACTCGATCGCTGCCCAGGGCGGCATCAACGCCGCGAAGAACTACCAGGGCGACGGCGACAGCATCCATCGCCTGTTCTACGACAC
>JBAWHL010000160.1:0-1560 GCA_049593815.1 Ilumatobacteraceae bacterium
GATCAGCTCTCGCTGGCCACGGCCGATCGGGGTCATCGCGTCGATGGCCTTGATGCCGGTCTGCAGCGGCTCGTGCACGGGCTTGCGGCCCATGATGCCCGGCGCCTGGATCTCCATGCGGCGCTGCTGCGTGCCGACCAGGTCGCCGTGGCCGTCGATCGGCTGACCGAGTGCGTTGACGACGCGGCCGAGCATGCCGTCACCGACGGGCATCGAGAGGATGCTGCCGGTCGACTTCACGGTCTGGCCTTCTTCGATCTGATCGACGTTGCCGAGGACGACGGCGCCGATCGAGGTCTCGTCGAGGTTCAGCGCGAGGCCGACGGATCCGTCTTCGAACTCCAGGAGTTCGTTCACGGCTGCGTCGGGCAGCCCGCTCACGCGGGCGATGCCGTCACCGACGGACGCAACGCGCCCCACGGTGCGGGCCTCGAGCGAGGGCTCGTACCCATCGAGGTTGGTCTTGAGCGCCGATGCGATGTCGGCGGCAGAAATGGTCAGCTCAGCCATGATTGGTCTTTCTGATCCTTCGGGGCTTCTTGGTCTCTACTGGTCACTGGCTCGAGCGCTGGGCTCAGAGCCGGCTCTTCAGTTGGTCGATACGGGTGCGGACGGTGTCGTCGATGACGGTGTCACCGATCGTGGCGACGACCCCGCCGATGACGGTCGGGTCGACGATGGGCTTGAGGTTGACGCTCTTGCCGGTGGCGTTCTCCAACGCCGCCTTCAAGCGCGCCTGCTGGTCGCTCGTGAGCGCCACAGCGGTGCGCACCTCGGCAACGTCGAGCTGCTTGGCGTTGGACGCCCGCTGCACGAGGCTGTCGACGATGGCGGGGATGTCACGGCTGCGGCCGGAACCGACGACCATCGACACCAACTGGGTCGTGGTCGTGGTGGTCTTGCCGCCGAGGAGGTCCTCGACGATGGCCTGACGCTTCTCGGCGGGGATGTGCTCGTCGGTCAGCGCGTTGCGCAGCGCATCGCTCGACTCGTACGAGCGAGCGAATCGGAACAACTCGTCTTCGACCTCGTCGAGCGTGCCTTCGGCGCGGGCGACCTCGAACAGTGCCCGGGCGTAGCCCTCGATCATTGCGTCACCACTCATGATGCCACTCCTTGGCGTGCTCCGACTCGGGAGATGAAGCCTTCGATCAGTTCCTGCTGGGCAGCGTCGTCGAGCGTGCCGTCGACGATGCGGTCGACAGCGACACCAGCGTGGCGTGCGATCTCGGCACGCAGCTCGTCGGTTCCCCGACCTGCAGCGGCGGTGACGTCGGCCTCGGCTCGAGCTTCGAGCTCGGCCATCTCGGCGTCGAGGCGAACCCGGCCGTCGGCCAGGAGCGCTTCGGCCTGAGCGTCGGCCTCGGCGTAGAGGCGGGCACGTTCGGCGTCGATGTCACCCTTGGCTTCGCGGATGCGAACGGCTTCGGCCTCGGCGTCGGCCTTGGCCTTGGCCGAGTCGTCGATCTTCTGCTGAATTCCCGCAGTGCGGTCGGCGAAGCTCTTCTTGATGATCGGTCCGGCGTACTTGTACAGCGCCACGAACACGATGATCGATGC
>JBAWHL010000161.1:0-8331 GCA_049593815.1 Ilumatobacteraceae bacterium
CTCTATGGTCACATCGAAGGCAAGGGTCGGCAGATCTCGTTCAGGTTCGTGGAGTGGGAGGGCATCACGTACCTCAAGATCGAAGCGCGAGGGCCGGGGAGTCCGGTGACCAAGATCCCGATAATCGCCGACTTCAACAATTCGGAGGCGGCCAGACTTTGGTCTGGCCTCGCTGACAACCTTCGGGCAGCGGCTCCGCGATGAACGTTTCGAAGTCTGGTTGCGCGGCGTCGGTGCTTGCCCTCGTGGCTGTGTTCGCCGTGCTTGCGATGGTCGGCTCCGCCTCGGCCTTGAACTCGTCGTCGACCACACTGTGGTTCTCGATCGCTGCCGCGAGTGTTGCCGCCATCGGTGTGTTGGTTGTGGTTCGCTACCGGCGAGACTGAGAGATGTCGGGACGATCGGGCGAGGGGTGGCCGGTGCAGCCGGCGAGGTCGAGCGCAAGTCGGGCGCGAGGCTGAGCGCCAGATGAGGCGCCGGCGACCCCGGTCCTGACAGTGCCCGGTCTGCAACACTGACGAGCAGTGAACGTGTCCGCTGATCTCTTTTCCCGCCCGGTCGACACCGCGGCTGGAGACACGCGTCCGCGTTTTTCGGGACCGGATCGGAGTTTGAAACGGCGCTCCCGACGCGCAAACAGCAGGCGTTGCAAGGCTGGATCTACGACAGCGCGAGCAACTTGCGGTAAGAGTGTTTTGTTCCTCAACAACCGCCACTACAACCCCACCACAGGCGTATTCGTCAGCGTCGACCCCCTCGTCACCAAAACCGGGCAGCCTTACATCTACGGAGCAGCAAACCCGATTGCGTTCAGCGACCCAAGTGGGCTGTGCATCGAGCCGGGTTCCTTGAAGTTCAAGGCCGATGGTTCGTACAGTTACACGCCGATGGGTGGCCCGGAGTGCTATGACGCCAGCCACGACGGACACCAGACCACCGGCTTGGGCAAGCACGCGGGCGGATACGGCGTGTCCTCGGTCCCTGGGCCGGTCACCCACGGTCCCGGTAGGGCGTTCACCGGCCTCACCATGTCGGATATCTTCACCTGGGACAACGCCGTGTCAGCAACGCAAGTGGGCCTCGCGATCGGGACGCTCACTCCTTGTTCAGTATGGTGCGCGACTGCTGGAGCGACCATTGCCACGTATCAGGCGATCGACACGTGCGACGACGACGGATGGGGCACCAACTGTGGAGTCTCGATAGCAGCAGCAGGAGTCTCGTGGACCGCGGCCGGCTCGTTCGCTGTAACCTCCGGCAGTAGCTCGGCGATGAGAATTCTGGCCGATGACGCCGCCGCCATGGCTGCTCGTTCCACCGTGAACGTAACGAGCGACAGCATCACGATCGGCTCGCGATTAACGGCGACCCGAGGCGTGATCTCGAGCTCGGGCTACTACTACGCAGCTGCTGTCAACCACGCGGTCGCGCCCTGGGTTGTGCCATCAGGCAGGCTGGATTTGGTCCTCACCGGTGTGGGGCTGGCGTTCTGGTGAGCGGATCTAGCCGAAGCAGGGAACGGCGGATCTACTCTGGAGAGTGTGCCCGTGAAGCTGCCGCGCGGCTGGCGAATGGGGGCGTTGCGGGCGTGGTCATCGACGTCAGGTTCCCGCCACTCAACTACCTGCAAACGATCCACAAATCGTGGCGCGAGATCCGAGTACGAGTGAACGCTGAATCAGAACGGTTCTTTGTGCCGCACGGGGTCAAGGATGAACCCTTCGTGTGCGAGATCGCACCCGGCGATGTAGCTGTGGTCGTGATCAACTCCGCCCACGAGCGCCTCAGGCTGGACTTTGTGCTTGCGGTTGGGAGTGTGCAGGTGGTGATGCTCTTTCCACAGCTCACTCGGTTTTCGTTCGGCCAGCGGGAGCACCAACTGGTGCTCGGCGAGCGGTACCGCATCAGGGCCAATCCGCGACCCGATCGATCACCCATTCGGGACGACGACCGGTAGTAGCAAGCGAAGCTGGCGGTGGCCGCTGGTCCCTCGCCCGTTGCGATCTCGCCAACGACTGGCCATGAAGACCGCAAGTTCAAACCCCGTGGGTATCTCGTATTGCGACACCATCTACCCCGAACCGTGGGGCAGGTCAGAGCCTCTACGAAACCCGGGGCGCTTCACCTGGTTCCTTGGGTCGAGCCTAGGCGGCTGGGAGTTCGGGGTTGTCGGTGATGTTGACCTCCTTGAGGTGCTGGTCGATGAGGGCCATCGATTCTTCGGAGAGGTAACGGCGTTCGGAGACCGCCCATTCGTCGTGCTGTTCGAGCAGGACGGCGCCGACGAGGCGGATCACCGAGGCATCGTCGGGGAAGATCCCGACCACGTTCGAGCGGCGTTTGATCTCTTTGTTGATCCGCTCCAACGGGTTCGTCGAGGAGATCTTGCGCCAGTGCGCCCTCGGGAACGATGCGTAGGCGGTCACATCGCTCTCGGCGGCGGCGAGGATCTCGGCGGCCTTCGGGAACCGGTCTTCGAGCATCGCGACCACGGCGTGCAGCTGGGTGCGGGTGGCCTCCGCGTCGGGTTGGGCGTGGATCGTTCGCACGGTCGCAGCGACCATGTCCTTATGGGCGTGGTTCACCGTGGCGAGCACGTTGCGGGCGAGGTGGACCTTGCAGCGCTGCCAGGTGGCGCCGGCGAACACCCGAGCGATCGAGGCTTTCAGCCCGGCGTGGGCGTCGGAGATCACCAGGCGAACACCGGTGAGTCCACGGTCGCGCAGGGTGCGCAAGAACGCGGTCCAGAACACTTCGTCTTCGGAGTCGCCGACATCGAGACCGAGCACTTCACGGTTGCCGTCGATGGTGACTGCCGTGGCGACCACGACCGCGCGCGACACGATGCGGTGGTTGTTGCGGGCCTTGATGTAGGTCGCGTCCAGATACACGTAGGGCATCGCCAGGTGCCCGAGTGGCCGGGTGCGGAACACGGCGACTTCGTCATCGATGCCCTTGCAGATCCGGCTGACGGTCGACTTCGACACCCCTGACGCGCAGCCGAGCGCTCTGACGAGATCGTCGACTTTGCGGGTCGAGGTGCCGGTGACGTAGGCGGTCATGATCACCGCCCAAAGGGCTTGATCGACACGCCGGCGCGGTTCCAGCAGTGACGGGAAGAACGATCCGACGCGCAGCTTCGGGATGCGGAGCTCGATGTCGCCTGCCGGGGTCGACAAGGTTCGTTCTCGGGCTCCGTTGCGTTGGTTGGTGCGGGTGTCGGTTCGTTCGTGGAGCTCGGCGCCGATCGTCGCGGTCAACTCGGCGTCGATCAGCTGTTGCATCCCGCGCTCGAGCAGCCGACGGAACAGATCCTTGCTGTCGCCGTCACCGAGCTGCGCGACAAGGTCGTCGAAGCGGGCATCATCGTGGTGGGTCATCGCGTGTTTCTCTTTCTCAGTGAGTACTTGGTCGTTCTCACCAAGAGTCACGCGATGGCCCACCTCAACAGGTGGACCCCTCCACTACTTCCAACACCACACGGGACGCCAACTCCTTGAGAATCGCCGCCCGCGTCGCGGGCATTTCGTCTCCTGCTATTGGCCCGAGAGCGCTGCATCAGTGAGCACCTCGCCTGTCCGAAAGTGTTCACGCTCTGGCGCCTGCGGACGCGCACTTGATCCGGCATGAATCTCGGGTTGATGCGGGTGGTCGGGGTTCCGTCGGATTCCAATCCCATCCGATAATGCTCGGTGTTCCCGCCGGGCCCGAGCCTGGCGTGCTCGGCTCAATTCACAGGTTGATTCCGAGTTCGATCGAGCGGTCGGGTCGCCTCGACTTCGGTCGTGGTAGGTCGACACCGGCATCTTGCGCCCAGTGCCGTGTTGCCTCGACGAGTTGGTCGGTGCCGCTGATGGTTCGGTCGTGTTCGAGCACGGCGATGACGTCGCCGAGTTGTCCGACCGGCAGGCGGTGTCCGTTTGCCCAGTGCTTCCATTGGTCGAGGGCGTCGCAGACTCGTTCGGCTCGTTCGGCGTGTGCGTCGAGGTTGGTCCAGTCGTCGAGCATGTCGCGGGTCGATTGGATGCGGTCGTGGTAGTCGACGATGTCACGCAACCCACTGAGCGGACGTTTCGTGAGCTCGGCTGCTTGTTCGCATCTGGCGAGGCGTTCGGTGGCGACGGTGAGCACGTCGTTGGCAGCCTCGACGCCGCGGCGAGCTGATCGTCGTTGGAGCTTGCCGGCGTTGCGGAGGTCGCTTTCGGCGGTCCACAGGTTCGATCGGGCTTCGGTGACGACGTCGCTGGCGTCGGCGACCTGCTGACGGAACGGGGCGTGGGCTGCTTCGGCTGCGGGCAGGTCACGACAGGCGTCGAGGTAGCGGCGTTCGTTCGCCGCTCGTCGTTCGTGGCGATCGTCGACCGCGTGTCGGGCGTCGTGGGCTTGCTGTTCTGCGTCGGCGCGGAGGTCGTGGAACCAGTCCGGAATCTGCACTCTCGGCCGTGGCCTGGATCGTGGGACGGTGGCGGCGAGGGTGCGGCGTTGGGTGGTGGCGGGTATGTCGGCGCGGTCGATGGCGATGGCTGCTCCGAGCACGCTGATGGCGTGGGCGAGGTCGGCGGTGTCGGCGACGAGGGCGAGGTTGTCGTTGCGTCCTCGGCTCATGCCGACATACAGGCCCCGGCCGCTGGTCGCGGTCGTGGCGAGGGTGACGGAGCGATCGGCGGTGTCGCCTTGGGCGCCGTGTTCGGTGGCTGCGTAGGCGAGTTGCACGTGGTGGCGGACGTAGTCGGCGGGCAGGGTGATCGTGCCGTGTCCGCCGATGCGGGACACGGTTAGGTCGCCGTCGTCTCCGGTGTCGGTGATGGTCCAGCGTTCGCGGTTGCGGACGGGTTCATTGGTGGTGGTGCGGAGTTGTCGGTCGTTGCGGCGGGTGACGACGACGTCGCCGACCATTGCCCAGTCATCGTTGATGCGGGTGGCGGTGGTCGGGTCGAGTTCGTGGTTGTCGAGTCGTTGTTGTTGGATGCGGCTGTTGATCGCAGCGACGTGTTGGTTGCGGGTGGTCACGATCGACAACGACTCGCCCGCATCTCGGCATTGGGTCCACATGTCGGCGATGGTGTCGAGGTGGTCGTCGAAGCTGCCGGCGCGGATGCGGCCGTGCGCGGCGTAGGTGGCGAGCGCTGCGGGGTCGCCGGCTCGGAGGCGGAGCGTCGTGGCGGCTTCCCAAGCATGGGTGAAACGGTGGAGTTCTTCCAGTTCAACGGATCGGGCCGTGTCGCAGAGTTCGTTGAACATCCCGCCACGACCCACGGCTTGGAGCTGTTGCGGGTCACCAATTAGCGCCAGGCGCCACTGCCGGTCCTCGGCGTGAACGACGAGCCGGTAGAGATCGACTGTGTTCAACATGGCAGCCTCGTCGACGATGATCGTCGACCCGGCCGGCGGGATCGGCCACGGCCTACCGCGGTCGGGATGCTTGAGTTCGTAGAGAAGCTTGGCGACGGTGTCGCTCTCCGCTCCCGTCTCCCAATTCAGCACCGACGCGGCCCGCGCAGTGGGGGCCAGCCCGAGGACGTGGCGGTGTTGGCGGTGGAGGTCGCGAACGGCGGCTTCGAGCATGTTGGTCTTGCCCGCTCCCGCCGGACCCACCACCATCACCAGGCGGTCGTGACCGGCGACGGCGCTCGCTGCGGCTCGCTGGCCGTCGTCGAGGCGAGCATCGACGATCGAAATGGATGGTGACGGCTCGGGTGTTTGAGCGTCGAGCGCGAAGGTGAGGATGTGTTCTTCTTGGGCGAGGACATGGTCGGAGGTGGATTGTTTGGCGATGGGTTCGATCCACACCGACCGCCCATCCCCCAAACGTCGTGGGCCGTTGTCGGTGGGGTCGAGATCGACACACTCGGCGAGCACGGTGTCGACCGCAGCATCCAGAGCCGTCGCCCATGTCGTGGCGTCGTGTCCCGGTTGTGGCGACACCGTGTCGCAGAGCTGGCGCAGGATATCCATGCGGTTCCATGCCGACTGCCGCGCGGCCAATGCTTCGACGACCTCGCCCGCGGCGATCGGCGATACCTGCAATGGGTGTTGGTGGGCGTAGGCGACCGCGGGCTCGGCAACGGTGGCGGGGTCGATGCCGAAGCTGGCGGCTTCAAGTTGCCACCGTGTACACAGATCGGCGACACCGAGCCCGCTCTTTCGGTTGCGGGTATCGACGGCGGCTTCTCGTTCCATCGCCGCGTACTCGAACCTCGACGGCTCGCGGCCTTCACGGGTGTGGAAGTCGGCGAGCTTGTCGCCCATCTCGACACCGATCTGATCGGCGCGTTTCGAGAACCGTTCGAGGAGCCCGTCGGGGAGACCGGCGATCTCGGCTTGACCGTTCACGATCGGTTCGAACACCACGCCGAACCGGTGGGTGACTTCGGCGCGCAGGACAGATTGGTAGAGGAAGCCGAAGGCTTGTTGATGCTTCTTCAACGTCAGTGCATCCAGCGCCAACCAACGCCCATCCGGCGTCTGGACTTTCGAGGAGATCACCACATGGGTGTGGAGCTGTGGGTCATCGGCACGGCTCGTCGATTGGCGGAACACTGCCATCGACAGCCCGCCGGTCTCGGGATGCAAACGTGCGCCGTTGGAGCGGACACGCGTCGTCGACGCGTACTTCTCGATCATCGCCACCGTCGCAGCGACCGCGACGTCATGGCACTCGGCGAAACGTTCGTCACCGGTGAGGCCCCACAGCACCGACAACGACTTCGGTGCCGACAACGTCGCGTCATACCCGGCGACCGCTCGGATCGTGTTGCCGTGCTTGTCGACACGATCCGCCAACTCGCGCCCGAGGAGCATCCCGTTGTCGGGGTGGTAGCCCGACAGGAGTGCTTCGAGGGCCTCGGTCGTCACCTCACCTGACAAGCCGAGTCCCGGGGCTTGGGACCCGGCCCACACGCCCGGCAACTCACCGTCGGCTTTCGTGAGGTAACCGGTGTAGTAGGCCGCTGACGCTCCCGCACCCGAGGCAAACAGCGTCGTCACCCGAATCACGACCACTCCCACCTACGCGCGGGCACCTGTCTGGAAATTGAAGAACGAGCGAAGCGAGAGACGAACACGGGAACGGGCCTCAGACCTCGGGAAGGAGGGAGAGCTGGCCGGACGAGCGGCGGGCGGACGGAGACGGACGAGCAGCAGAGGAGGAGCGAGGAGCAGACTGAGCGGCAGCGCGGCAGGGGCGAGGATCAGGCGAGAGGGCGGAGCGCTGCGACGGGCCGGCGGGCGAGAGGCAGACGGCGGGAACGACGAGGCGATACGAACCGGCCTCGAAGACACCGGAGCGGGAGCGGGCCTGGGATGCGTCGATCACACCGAGATCGCGAAGGCGACCTACCGCGCGAGCAACGGTGTCTTTCGCGAGTCCAAGCGACGACGCCAACGCACGAATCGACACCTGCGCGACCACGTCATCGCCGTCGCCGGTGGAGCGTTGCAACATCTCCTCGAGCACCACCCACGTCGTGGGACCGACGTGGCGTCGAAGCTCGTGTGCCGCGGGCCCGAGTTTGATGGTGCGGCGGATCTGGTCAGCGGGCATCGGAGGCTCCGCCAACGGGTGCCTCCGCGTCACACAGCCGGACCACCCGGCCGGTGGTCGCCAACTCCATCAACGCCCACCGCGGGACACGCAGGCACTTCTCCCCGAGACGCACGACCGGCAGACCAGAGGTGCCACCCGAGTTCAGGTACTCGTGTGCGAGCTGATAGCCGAGCGAACGACCGACCCGCAGCACCTGCGCGGCCTCACCAAGAGTGAGCAACTGGTGCTCGAACGGCTCAGCCAGATCCCCCAATGACGACATGAACCATCAGAAGTACACCTATGTCATTCACCCCGCAACCCCCGTGTTTGCAGGCGTTCCGGACGATCCGGACCAGAAGACATCAACGGACACAGGGGGACATCAGAGGACACCAGACGGACGGTCAACTGTGACCAAAGTCACGAATGGTCGGACTGTACCGGCATCCAGGACACGGTCAGCGGCTGAGGATTCGCAGCGTTGCTCGGGCTCGGTCTCGAGCGTCAGTCTCGAGTTCGTTCCAGACCCGATGCTCGCCGGTGAGCAACTCCTTGCGTGCGCGGATACGGCGCCGGTCCTTCGGAGTCAGCTCGGCAGCGAGAGCGAGCGGATCGCCGACCAGCGAGAGAAGGAACACGAAGTCGAGACGCTGTGCTGTCGGTGCGTCATCGACCGCGACGGCGAGGGCTTTGGCCACGACAGCTCCGAGGAGCGACGGCCGAGGGATGCGACCGAATCGGGTGGCTGACGTGACCGGAACCAGTTCGGTCCGATCCAGCGCCTGGGTACCGCCTGGGACCTG
>JBAWHL010000162.1:0-2731 GCA_049593815.1 Ilumatobacteraceae bacterium
GTGATGCGTCTGCGCAGTGGACTCGCCTACGGACGGCGCGACGACGGAAACCTGGAGCGCCTGCACGCGAGCCTCGTCGAGTTGATCGACGATCAACTGCTGAGTGCCCATCAGATCGACCGACACGCCGACCCCGCCGCGGCGCGCGCCGCGCTCGGACCACAACTGTCCGAGTTCGTCGACGACGACCGCGTCGCCTCGCAACTCTCCCGCCCCCGCGTGTTGGCCGACGTCCTGACACGCATCGAACAGCTCTGACCCTGGAGGTCCCATGGAACCGATCGAACTCTCCGATGTCTCACGACTCGCAACCGACGTGCTCGACGAGGTCGAGTTGGCCGTGGTCGGCAAGCGCCCTGCGTTGACGCTGGTCCTCGCAGCGATCCTCGCGGGCGGGCACGTGCTCCTCGAGGACTTCCCAGGCCTCGGCAAGACCCTGGCCGCCCGGTCGTTCGCACAGACACTCGGTCTCGACTTCGCACGCGCCCAGTTCACGCCGGACCTCCTCCCCGCCGACCTGACCGGGTCGTTCGTGTACGACCAGCGTTCGGGCGAGTTCTCCTTCCGCCACGGACCGCTCTTCACCGGTCTGCTGCTCGCGGACGAGATCAATCGCACCCCACCGAGGACGCAGTCCGCGCTGCTGGAGGCGATGCAGGAACGGCAGATCACCGTCGAGGGCCAGACGTTCGTGTTGGCGCCGCCGTTCCACGTGCTGGCGACGGCCAATCCGATCGAGTACGAGGGCACGTATCCGCTTCCCGAGGCTCAGCTCGACCGCTTCATGATGCGGACCAGCTTCGGGTATCCCACCGTCGACGAGGAGTGGAGCGTGCTGGAGCGCCGGATGGACCGCCGCCGGGAGGAGCAGACGCTGCGCACGATCACGGACGCGGCGACGCTGATCGCCATGCAGGCGGCCGTCGAGAGCGTCACCGTCGACGAGAGCGTCGGCCGCTACTGCGTCGCCCTCGCGACCGCGACGCGCGCCCACCCTCACGTCCTGATGGGGTCCTCCCCCCGGGGTGCTCTGGGGCTCCTGCTCGCATCGCGTTCGTTCGCGATCATCCACGGCCGCGACTACGTGACCCCAGAGGACGTCAAGGCCGTCGCCGAGCCGGTGCTCGCACACCGGATCACGGTGAAACCCGAGATGTGGATGAGCGACGTGTCGGGACGGACGGTCGTGGCCGCGGTGCTCGCATCGGTCCCGACACCAGCAGCGCTGGAGAGCACCGGTCACTCGTGACCCCGACCGTTGCGCCGACTGGGCCCCGCTCGTCCTGGCGGGTGACCGCCGCCCACGCCCGCGCCATCCTCGCCGCCGTGGGTCTCGCAGCCGTCGCACTCGTGTGGCGACAGCCGGACCTCCTGGTGATCGGCTCCCCGTTCGCTGCCGTCGCCGCCTGGTCGTTGCTCGACCGCCCCGTCGACACGCCGCAGGTGTCGGCCCGGCTCGGCAACACCACACTCCGTGAGGGCGATGCAACGCAGTGGCACGGAGCGATCCGCGACGCACCCGGCGTCGACGTCGTCGCCGCCACGATGCGACCGATGCCATGGGTCGATCACCGGCCGGCCAGCGGTGCGATCTCGGCCCGTGTGCTCGACGGTCGGGCCGATCTGCGAATCGGTGTGCGATCACTGCGTTGGGGCGAACGTGCGGTCGAACCCGTCGACATCGTGCTCGCGACGACATGGGGTGCCTTCCGATGGTCGTGCGTCACCGGTCGGCTCGCGTTGACCACACTGCCGCTCCCTGCGATCTTCGACGCCGATGCATCGGCACGTCCGAGCGATGGCCTGGTCGGGGTGCACCGATCGAGTCGGCAGGGCGAGGGCAACGAGTTCGCAGGCATGCGACGGTTTCGGGCGGGCGACCGGATGCGACGCATCAACTGGCCCCGATCGGTGCGTTCGGGGGAACTCCAGGTGAACGCGACCTGGTCCGATCTCGACACCCACATCGCACTGGTCCTCGACGCGACCGACGACTACGGCGCCAGCGACGGGATCGACGGGCGGGCGTCCAGCCTCGACGGCAGCGTTCGCGCCGCGGGGGCGATCGCCGAGCACTACGCGCTTCGAGGCGAACGGGTGTCGTTGCGGATCGTCGGCTCGGCGGCCAAGGCGTCACTGACGCCGGCCAGCGGGCAGACGCAGTTGCGCCGGGTGCTCGACACGCTGGCGTCGGTCCGCGCGAGCGATGTGCGCCGCACCGGCGCTCGCAACGCGGCGGTCAACCATGTCGCCCCGGTCGGTGGCCAGATGACCATCATGCTGTCGCCCCTCATCTCTCCCGACGTCCTCGACCTCGCGGTCTCGATGGGACGACAGGGCGCGTCGGTCATCGTGGTCGACACGCTCCCCGACCACGTGACCACCGATGACGACGCGTACACGGCACTCGCGTGGCGTGTGCGTCTGCTGGAGCGACGACGCGAGTTGCGGCACGTGCTCGCCACCGGGATCCCGGTGGTCGAGTGGCGCGGGCCCGGCAGCCTCGATCAGGTGATCCGCGACGTGTCGCACCGATCCTCAGCACCGCGGATGGTGCGGCGATGAACTCCGACGGCCTCCAATCTGCACTCGACCGCGTCCTGACGACGTCGCGTCAGCGGTGGGTCCTCATGGCGATCACGGTGCTCGCAGCGGTCGGCGCATCGGCATGCGCCACCGCGGCCGCTGGAGACCGCCCGGGCCCGATCCTGGCGATCGTCGTCGCACTGGC
>JBAWHL010000163.1:0-6299 GCA_049593815.1 Ilumatobacteraceae bacterium
CGGGATCACGTTGCGCAGCGCCTGCGGCAACACGATGTAGCCGGTCTGTCGTCCTGCGGAGAGCCCGACCGCCTTGGCCGCTTCGATCTGCCCGCGCGGGACCGACTGGAGACCACCGCGGATGATCTCGGCCATGTAGGCAGCCGTGAACAGCGTGAACACCACGATCGCTCGTGACGATGTCGACGGCGTCATGGTGCTCGGCACGAAGAACCCCAGCGCGCTGTTGGCGAGCAGGAGGAGAACGAACAGCGGAGCACCGCGAATGATCTCGATGTACCCGGTGCAGACCACGCGGACCAGCGGCAGCGTCGAACGCCGACCGAGCGCCAGTGCGATCCCGAGCGGGAAGCACAACACGATCGAGCAGATGGCGAGGAACAGGTTGAGCATGAACCCGCCCCATTCGTCGAAGCCGACCGCAGTCACCACGTAGTAGTACATGGCGAGCGGCACGAGGCCGAGGGCGACACCCATGACCGCATTGCCGATGACGCCGAAGCGGGGCCGGCCGAGGAACGGCCCGACGAGACGTCCGAGGACTGCGGCGACGATGGCGAGCCCGGTGGTGATCCACGGCCCCGACGTGCTCGACAGCAGCAGGAGCAGGAGCACGACGACGCCGCCCAGCCAGAACCGGTCGAACAGGTCGCGGACACGGGCGGCGGAGAACTTGGTGCTGTCGGGATCGACGCGTCCGGAGCGGACTTGACGCGCTCGGATGATCCCGGCGAGCACGCCGACCCAGCCGGAGAGCACCACGATGGTCACCGCGAGGCGCAGGACGTGGACGGCGGGGTAGCGCCCGATCATCAGCAGCTTGAGGTTGACACGCACGATGTCCCAGCGGCCGGTGATGAACACGAAGTTCACGGTGCGATAAAGCACGTACACCGAGATCGCGCCGAACACGATGGTCAGGACCGCATCGAGCGGGGTTCGGAAGAGGTTCCGGCGGAGCCAGGTGATCGTCATCGGTCCACCAGGGCCATCCGCCGGTTGGCATAGTTGACGAGCAGCGACGTGACGAGCGAGATGGCGATGTAGATCACCATGGTGACGGCGAAGGCCGGCACGGCGGGCGATCCGTTGCCCACAGCGGTCTTGGTCACCAGGGTCAGGTCGTAGTAGCCGATCGCCGCACCGAGCGACGAGTTCTTGATCAGGTTGAGGTACTGGTTCCCGATCGGCGGAATGGCGATGCGGAACGCCTGCGGCAGGACGACGAACCACATCTTCTGGAAGCCGCTGAGTGCGACGGCGTCAGCGGCCTCGGCCTGGCCCCGATTGACGGCCTGGATCGAGCCGCGGACGATCTCGGCGATGTGGCTGGCGGTGTAGATCACCAACGCGAGGAACAGCGCGAAGAACGAGGGGTCGATGCGGATGCCGCCGATGCTGGCGCGTCCGTCGAGTTCGGGGAAGGTCGCCTCGGTGCCGAATGCGAACCAGCCGATGATCATCACGACGGCGAAGACGGCGAAACCCCAGAGTCCGGACCGGGGCAGCTTCCCCGTGCGGTCCGAGACGTGCTGACGCCACTTGGCGATGGCCCACCAGCCGATGGCCCCGATGGCGATGGTGAGCAGCAGTCCACGCCCGGAACCCTCGAACCAGGGGACTGCGACACCACGGTTGGAGACGACGACCACGCCGAGGGGTGTCCAGGCCTGTTGCACCGTGGGGAACACACCGAGCACCACGACGCTGAAGGCGGCCACGACGAAGAGGGCGAGCGGAACGTTGCGAACGACCTCGACGTAGACGGTGGCGAGTCGCGCCACGATCCAGTTCTTCGAGAGTCGAGCAACACCGACGAGCGTGCCGAGCACCGTCGCGGCGATGACGCCGGCCACAGCGATGCGCAACGTGTTCAGGAAGCCCTGGTAGAGGGCGTCGCTGACCGGCGCGCTCTGCGAGAGCGAGTTGCCGGTGATCTGGAACGCCGCCGGATTGTCGAGGAATCCGAGGTCGGTCGGGATGTTCTGTCGGGCGGAGTTGTCGACGTAGTTGCCGTACAGCCAGAGGACGATCGCCAACACGATGCCGACGACGATGATCTGGGCCACCCATTTCAGGACTCTGACGTCACGCCAGAGTGGCACGCGAGGCGTGCCGAGAGCGGCGGTCACAGGACCGAGACGCCGAAGCGTCGGCCCTGTGACCGCTGGTGCTCATTCAGCATTCAAATTCGAGCGATCTGCTCAGCGGTACGGCGGTGCGTAGATGAGGCCACCGTCGGTCCACAGGGCGTTCACGCCACGCTCGAGGCCGAGCGGGGTCAGGTTCGCTTCGAAGATCTCGGCGTAGTTCCCGACCTGCTTGACGACCTGGTAGGCGAAGTCGGTCGGCAGACCGAGCCCGGCGTCGAGCACGGCGTCACCTTCGACCTCGAGACCGAGGAACCGCTGGATGTTGGGATCCTGGGTCTCGGCGAAGGTGTCGATGTTCTCCGACGTGATGCCGAACTCTTCGGCCTGGATCGTCGCGTAGATCGCCCAGTTGAGCGCTTGGGCCCACTCGGTGTCACCGTCGGCGACCGCAGGTGCCAGCGGCTCCTTCGAGAAGACCTCAGGGAGGATGACCAGTGCATCGGGTCCAGATGGGTAGACCGAACGCAGGCCGGTCAGCTGGCTCGTGTCGGAGGACCAGCCATCGCACTGACCAGCTTCGAACGCGGCCTGGATCAGGTCGACGTCTTCGAACGCACGGACTTCCCAGGTCAGGCCGAGGCGAGCGGCTTCAGCAGCGGCATTGCCTTCGGTCGTGGTGCCCTGGGCGACGCAGATGATGACGTTGTCCATGTCCTCGATCGACGCGAAGCCGCTGTCGGCGGCGACCATCATGCCCTGGCCGTCGTAGAACGTGGTCTGCAGGAAGGTGGCGCCTTCGTTGCCGTCACGGCTGGCGGTGTAGGTGGTGTTGCGCACGAGGGCATCGATCTCGCCGGACTGCAACGCCGTGAACCGGGCATCGGTCTCGAGGTCGACCATCTCGACGGCGGTCGCGTCGCCGAGGACGGCGGCAGCGATCACGCGGCAGAAGTCGGAGTCGAACCCGACGTGCTCGCCGGACTCGTCGAGGTTCGCGAATCCGGGGAGTGCGTCACGGGTGCCGCACTTGAAGACGCCGGCGTCCTGCACCTTGGTGAGGGTGGACTCGGACTCCTGCACGACCTCGACGGTGTCGTCGGGGGCGTCGGTCGAGTCGGGGGCGTCCGTCGAGTCGGGCGCGTCGGTCCCGTCGGGAGCTTCGGTCTCGTCGGGAGCGGATGAGTCGCTGCCGGAATCGCCGTCGCTGGTGCAGGCTGCACCGAGCAGGGCGAGTGCCACCAATGGCACGATCGCACGTTTCGTCGTTGTTCGCATGTCTCCCCTATCCATGGCGCCGCGGGCGTCACGAGTTGTTTGCTGATCGGCAACCTGACGGTCACCTGCCAGCGAAGCTAGACCGCTTCCGAGGCGAGGGCAAACGAACATCGTGTTTCAGGGGGCCGCGTCGGCAAGACTGACGGCATGACTGATGCCAGTGCTGTTCTGTCCGCCGTCCAGGTTTCGACCGCGCGTTCCGTTCCGAAGTCCGCGACCGCGGTCGGGTTCGCCGTGGCGACCAAGGGGCCGGTGCCACGTCAGCTCGGGATGAATCGCGCCGCGCTCGAGTCGAACGGATTCGCCGGCAACGTGGGCCAGACGCTCGCGGTCCCGACCGCCGCCGGCCTCGTCGTGGCGATCGGTGTGGGCGACCCGGAGACGATCGACGCGAACGGCCTCCGTTCGGCAGCAGCGGGCTTCGCTCGTCTGGCTGCGAAGCACGCCCAGCTCGCGACGAACCTCGCTGATGTCGACGGCGTCGATGCCAAGGACGCCGGCCAGGCGGTCGTGGAAGGCGTCATCCTCGGGTCCTACCGGTACGTCGGTCTCAAGAACGACCCGAAGAACGCGGCGCGGATCGAGGCGCTCACGCTGGTCGTCGGAGCGAAGCGTGACAAGGGAGCGCAACAGGGAATCGACCGCGGCACCGTGGTGGCGACCGCGGCGGCGTTCGCTCGGGAACTGGCCAACACGCCGCCGACCTACCTCAACGCGAAGGACATCGCGGCCAAGGCGATCGACCTGGGCTCGTCGAACGGGCTGCACGTCGAGGTCTTCAACAAGGACCAGCTGCTCGCCATGGGGTGCGGCGGCATGATCGGGGTCAACCGCGGCTCCGTCGAACCACCTCGGTTGATCAAGCTGACGTGGTCGCCGCGCAACCCGACCGGTCACCTCGCGCTCGTCGGCAAGGGGATCATGTACGACTCGGGTGGCATCTCCTTGAAGGGCCACGACGTCTTCCACCAGAACATGAAGATGGACATGTCCGGTGCCGCCGCCGTGCTCGCGACGATGAGCACGCTGCAGGACCTGAAGTGCCGCACCAAGGTCACGGCGTACCTGATGTGCACCGACAACATGCCGTCGGGCAGCGCGCTGAAGCTCGGTGACGTCCTCACGATGCGCAACGGCAAGACCGTCGAGGTCCTCAACACCGACGCGGAAGGTCGCCTCGTCCTCGCCGACGGACTGTCGCTGGCCGCGGAGGAGGAGCCGGATGCAATCGTGGACATCGCGACGCTCACCGGAGCGGTGATGGGAGCGCTCGGACCGAGCATCGCTGGCTTGCTCGGCAACCAGCAGGACTTCGTCGACCAGGTGAAGACGAGCTCGGAGAGCGTGGACGAGCCCGTCTGGCAGTTGCCGCTCGAGGCGAAGCGCTATCGCAAGCTGCTCGACTCGGTCGTTGCCGACATGCGCAACATCGGCGGACCGTACGCCGGAACGATCACGGCCTCGCTGTTCCTCAGTGAGTTCGTCGGCGACGTGCCGTGGGCGCACCTCGACATCGCCGGGCCGATGATGGTCGATGGTGACGACGGGATCTACGCCAAGGGTGCCACGGGATTCGGCACCCGGATGCTGATCGACCTCGCCTGCAACTTCACACCGCCTGCCTGAGCCGATACGCGTTGTCCGCAGCCTCGGCAGCGACCGCATCGCGAACTCCGAGCGCGACGAGACGATGCTCGATGAGTGCGGCATCGTCGCCGTACTCGAGCATCGTCGTCGCCAACTCGTGGGCGCGAGTCAGATCATCGAGCGTGACCGTCGTCTGCGCCCATTGCCGGTGCAGCGCCTGCACGTCCTCGGGCATGCGACGCAGGTGTCGGACGCTGACGGCGGGAATGCGGCGCCGGACGGCGAGCCCTCCCTCGATCGGATGCGCGACACCGAACATCACGCAGCGTTGCAGCGCTTTGCTGAACGGTGAGGTCCGAGCGGTGGAGTAGCTGAGCCCCATCGACCTGGCGAACGCGCCGAGGTCGACGTGGTAGCCCTCCGGCGACTGTTCGAGCCCGGCGACGAGCCGCCGAATGGTCCAGGTGGCAGTCGGGCCGAGAACGCTCAGCCAGAACGTCTCGACGTACCTCGACCGCGGATCGTGACCATCGTCGTCGACGACCGGATCGATCCACGGTCGGATGACGACCCGTGTCGACTGCGCCGATGGTGGGACGGGTGTGTCGGGCATGAGACCTCCCTCGAAGGAACGAACAGGAGGAGTCGGTCACGTGACAGTGGGTGACGAGGCGTGCCGAGTGGAAGCAGCGAGGCGGCCCGCCAGCGAGGCAGACTGGCCCGATGCTGCGCACGGTGAAGAACTGGCAACACGCCCTGGTTGCGCTCTCCATCGTCGGGACGACCCTGCTGGTCGGCTTCGGTGTCCTCGGCGCCGGCGACGAGTCGGTGTGGCGTCCGGAGCACTTCGACGCGAAGCAGGTGACCGTCTGGCCGGAGGGCAGCGATGGGGTCAGGGTCCGAGAGGTGGTCGACATCGACTTCGGGCTGACCGAACGCCGTGGGTACCAGCGCATCATCCCGAACGACTTCGGGGTCCCGACCGACATCGTCGCGTCGTCGCCCGACGCCAACGCGGACGTCACGGTCATCCCGATCGGCGCCGAGACGAGAATTCGGCTCGGCGACCCGGACGTCACCTTCACCAACCGGCACCGGTACGTCCTCGAGTACACGCTGCCCGACGCGGAGCTGTCGAGTGGTGTGTTGGCCCTGCACATCATCGGAACAGACGAGCTCTTCGAGACCGAACGATTCGAAGTGGTCCTGACCGGCATGAGCTTCGACGGCGTCGAATGTGACGCGGGAGAGTTCGGGGCCTACGGCGGTTGCGGGTTCGAGCTCGACGCGCAGGGGAATCAGGTCGCGGTGATCGAACCACTCGGGCCGAACGAGGGCATCACG
>JBAWHL010000164.1:0-3576 GCA_049593815.1 Ilumatobacteraceae bacterium
GCTCCGACTCATGCTCGAACTCCAGGGTGATACGGTGCTGCGGTGCAAGCCGATCATCGGCTACCTGCACACCGGCATGGAGAAGACCGGCGAGCAACTCACGTTCATGCAGGGCGGCACGAACGTCACGCGCATGGACTACCTCAGCCCGATCGCCAACGAGCTCGTGTTCTCGATGGCAACCGAGAAGCTGCTCGGCATCGACGGTGACATCCCCGAACGTGCCGTCTGGATCCGCATGCTGCTCGCCGAGCTCAGCCGCATGGCCAGCCATCTGCTGTTCATGGCCACCAACGGCATGGACATCGGCGCCGTGTCGATGATGATCTACGGCTGGCGTGAACGCGAAGAGGTGCTGCGGTTCTTCCAGGAGGTCACCGGCCTGCGGATGAACCACAACTTCGTGCGCCCCGGTGGCCTCGCTGCCGACCTCCCCGCCGGATGGCGCGATGGCGTCCTGTCGATCCTCGACATGCTGCCGGACCGCCTCGACGAGTACGACGTCTTGATGACCGGCCAGCCGATCTGGCGTGAGCGTCTCCAGGGCGTGGGCGTCATCACCCCGAACGAGGCACTCGCCCTCGGTGCGACCGGCCCGATCCTGCGCTCGACGGGCGTCGAGTGGGACCTGCGCCGCGACGAGCCGTACATGCACTACGACGAGATGGACTTCGACGTGATCGTCGGGTCCTACGGCGACGCGTTCGACCGCTACGCCATTCGTCTGGCCGAGATCCGCGAGTCGATGAAGATCGTCCGCCAGATCCTCGAGAAGATGCCGAGCGGCGACTACCGCATCCAGGACAAGAAGGTGACCCCGCCGCCACGGGCCCGCATCGACGAGTCGATGGAGGCCCTGATCCACCACTTCAAGATCTTCACCGAGGGCTTCAAGGTGCCCGAAGGCGAGGCCTACGTCGGGATCGAAGGTCCTCGTGGCGAGATCGGTTGCTACATCGTCAGCGATGGTTCGGCGAACCCGTACCGCATGCACATGCGCGACCCGAGTTTCGTGAACATCCAGTGCCTGCCGCACATGATGCGCGGCGGCCTCGTCGCCGATGCCGTCGCGGTCATCTCCAGCGTCGACCCCGTGCTGGGAGGAGTAGACAGATGAGTCGTCTCAACGACCACAACGTGATCGTGGCGAAGGAGATCGTCGCCCGTTACCCGAAGAAGAAGTCCGCGCTGATCCCGTTGGTGCACCTCAGCCAGGAACAGAACGGCTACGTCACCGAGGACGCGATGCGCCACGTCGCCGAACTGGTCGACTGCACGCCGGCAGAGGTCTATGGCACCGCTTCCTTCTACGAGATGTTCCGCTTCGAGCCGACCGGCAAGTACCTCATCAACGTCTGCGGCACGATGTCGTGCGCGTTGATGGGTGCCGACGAGCTGCTCCACCACGCTGAAGAGACGCTCGGGATCAAGGCCGGATCAACGACGCCGGACGGGCTGATCACGCTGCAACACGCCGAGTGTCAGGCGGCGTGCACCGAGGCTCCGACGCTCCAGGTCAACTACCGCCATCGGTACCGCGTGACGAACGAGAACTTCGACGCACTGGTCGACGATCTGCGCTCCGGCAAGCTCGACGACGAGATTCCGCCACACGGCACCCTCGGTCGCAACCGTCAGCAGATTCCGGCCGACAAGGCCGTCGGTGCACAGCATCCCGACGACGTCACCGAAGGACCCGCATGGATCGAAGTGACGTCATGACCGTCAGCCCCTACGCATGGGCGCCGGGTTTCTACCCGGGCGACCGCCCGCAGATCGTCACCACTCGCTTCCAGTACGAGGACGGTCACACGATCGAGCGATACCTCGCCACGGGCGGGTACGAAGGCCTGAAGGCCGCACTCGCGAAGACGCCGACCGAGATGTCCGAGGAGGTCAAGAACTCGACCCTGCTCGGACGTGGCGGTGCCGGCTTCCCCGCCGGCACCAAGTGGGGATTCACGCCGCAGGGCGTCTGGCCGCGGTACCTCGTCGTCAACGGCGACGAGTCCGAGCCGGGCACCTACAAGGACCGCCTCCTGATGGAGTGCGACCCGCACCAGCTGATCGAGGGCTGCCTGATCGCCAGCTACGCAGCTGGCCTGTCGCAGTGCTTCCTCTACATCCGCGGCGAGATGCCGCTCGCGCACGAGCGCGTCGCCAAGGCACTGGACGACGCCTATGCGGCGGGCTTCATCGGCAAGAACATCCTCGGCACCGACTTCAGCATCGACATCGTGATGCACTACGGCGCAGGCGCCTACGTCGTCGGTGAGGAGACCGCCCTCATCGAGTCGCTCGAAGGCGAGCGCGGGATGCCTCGTCTGAAGCCCCCGTACTTCCCGGCCGCTGTCGGCCTGTACGGCCAGCCGACGATCGTCAACAACGTCGAGACGCTGTCCAACCTGCCGTTCATCGCCACGCAGGGTTCGGCTGCCTACACCGAGGTCGGCACGCCGACGTCGCCCGGCACGCGCATGATCGCCGTGTCCGGCCACGTCGCCCGACCCGGCGTGTACGAGATCGTCAACGGGTCGACCACGTTCCGCGACCTGATCTACGGCGACGACTTCGCGCAGGGCATCCGCGACGGCAACGAACTGAAGACGTTCGTGCCCGGCGGTGGCTCCGCCCCGTGGTTCCTTCCCGACCAGCTCGACATCCCGTTCGAAGGTCCACAGGCGGGCGCTGCCGGTTCGATGCTCGGCTCCGGGGCGATCATGGTGATGGACGACACCACCGACATCCCCGCGGCAGCACTGACCCTCGTGAAGTTCTACGCCCACGAATCGTGCGGCAAGTGCGTGCCCTGCCGAGAAGGCGGGACCTGGCTCTATCGCCTCGTGCAGCGCATCGTCGACGGTCACGGCACCGATGCCGATCTCGAGACCATCTTCGAAGTCGGTCAGACGATCTGCCCCGGCGACATGCCCCACGCATCGAGCGAGCGTCTCGGACTCGAGGCCGTTCCGTTCCCGTACAAGATGACGACCATCTGCTTCGTCGGCCCATCCGCGTACGCGCCGATCCACTCGGCGCTCACGTTGTTCCCCGAGGACTTCGAAGCACTCGTGACCAAGCGCGCCGAGCGTCGGACGATCCCGGTGGCGGCAGGAGTCGGACAGTGACAGAGACACCGGACACCCCCGACACCGACGCCGACGTCGTCGACGAGGCTGCAGCCGAAGCCGCCCACGACGAGGCCCACGACGACGTCGAGGCCATCGAGCCGGAACCCGAACCCGATCCCAACGCCGTGACGGTCAACATCAACGGGCGTGAACTCGCTGCTCGCAAGGGCGAGATGGTGATCGCCGTCGCGGACCGCAACGACGAGTACGTGCCGCACTTCTGCTACCACCCGCGCATGGACCCCGTCGGCATGTGTCGTCAGTGCATGGTCGAAGTCGAGGGTCCCCGTGGCCCGATGATGGTCGTGTCGTGCATGACGCCGGTCGCCGACGGCCAGGTGGTGCGCACCGACACACCGCAGGTGAAGCGCGCCCAGGAGGGCATGCTCGAACTGCTGCTCGCCAACCACCCGCTCGACTGTCCGGTCTGCGACAAGGGCGGCGA
>JBAWHL010000165.1:0-21533 GCA_049593815.1 Ilumatobacteraceae bacterium
ACCGAACCCCACCGTGCCACCGAAGCGGACGTGCCGATTGTCGATCAGCGCGTCGGGCACGTTGCGGGTGGCGGTGTCCATGTCGACCAACTCCGGAGCGAGGTGCAGCATGATCGACGTCTCGTCCGTGCCGCCATGAATCCCCATGCCGAGTTCGTCGGCGGGAGACGACCCTCCCTGATCCGGCGGCACCCCCGGATGGGCCAGGAACGTCATCAGCCCGTGAGCGAGGCGGATCTCACGGTTGGCGACGCCGACGAGCGCCGAGTTGCCACCGTGACCGTTGAAGAACACGAGCTTGCGCGCCGCGGTCGTGGCGACGCATCGGCCGATGTCGTCGAGGACCGCGAGCAGCGTCGTGGCCGACAGCCAGATCGTCCCCGACGACCAGGCGTGCTCGTTCGACTTCGTGTAGGCGAGTGACGGGAGCAGCCAGACGTCGAGTTTCGCGCCGACGCGGGCGACCGCTTCGGCCGCGACGTGATCGGCGATCAACAGGTCGGTGTTGAAGGGCAGGTGCGGTCCGTGCTGCTCGATCGCACCCAGCGGTTGCACGAAGATGCTGCGGTCCGTGATCAGTTCAGCGACGTCGGGAGCTCGAAGATCCGCCAGGTTGCGAGAGTCGGAAGGCACACCTGAACGTTACGCCCCAGCAGGTCGCGTGCGAGAGAATGTCACCGTGACATCTTCCCCATCGACGAGCGACAACGACTACGACGCCATCGTGATCGGGGCGGGGCACAACGGTCTCGTGACCGCTGCGTACCTCGCGCGCTCTGGGATGCGGACGTTGCTGCTCGAAGCGCGTGGCGACGTCGGTGGGACCGCCACCAGCGAACGGTTCGGCGGCGCAACGGTGAACATCTGCAACTGCGACCACCTCACGTTCCGCACGACACCGGTCATGACCGAACTCGACCTCGCTTCGCACGGCCTGGAGTACCTCGACGTCGAACCGGCACAGCACAACCTCTCGTGGACGAGCGCTGCCGAGGGACGCGGCTGGTCACACTTCCACGACCTCGACGAGACCCTCGACGACATCGGCCGCAATTTTCCGGATCAGGTCGACGGCTACCGGCGCTACGTGAAGGCGGCAGCACCGACGGTCGGCATGATCCTCGAGGCGGCCAACGAGCCTCCGACGATCCGTGGGCTCACCACCCTCGCGTTGCGACGCCGCTTGCGAGGCGTTCCCTCCGTCCTCCGTTGGTCTCGCAAGAGTGCTGCCGACGTGCTGCGCTCGTACTTCGACGACGACGCATTCCTCGGACCCGCCGCGTTGGCGGGACCCATGGTGTGGGGCATCTCGCCCGAGACCCCGAACACGGGTCTCGGGGCGTTGGCGCTGGCGATGCGCCACGTCGCGACGGTCGGCCGTCCGGTCGGCGGGAGCGGGCAGGTGCCGATGACGATCCTCGCCGCCTTCGAACACGCCGGTGGCACCCTGCAGACCAGCGCGCCGGTCGACACGATCCTGTGCACCGACACCGCTGTCCGTGGCGTCGCGCTCGTCGACGGCACCGAGATCACCGCGCCGGTCGTCGTGTCGGCGTGCAACCCGCACGACACATTCCTGAAGTGGCTGCGCAACCCACCGTCGTCGGCTGCGGACCTCGTTCGCCGCTGGTCGACGATCCCCCACGACGACGGCTACGAGTCCAAGATCGATGCCGTGCTGTCCGCTCCCCCGATCCTTCGTGCGTTCGGATCACCGGTCGGTGCGACCATCTCGATCGCACCAGGGCTCGACGACATCGATCGTGGCGCACGGCTGATGGCCGACGGTCACGTCCTCGAACGTCCGGGCATGCTCGTCAACACACCGACGGTGATCGACCCCACCCTGGCACCGGAGGGGCGCCACGTGCTCAGCCTCGAGGTGCTGTACACGCCGTACGGGCTGCCGGGCGGGTGGAGCGGATCGCCGGAGCCGCGACGCTGGTTGGAGTCGTTTGCCGAGCTGTGCGAACCCGGCTTCCTCGACTCGATCATCGAGTGGCGAGCCATGACGCCAGATCTGTACGAGCGTGACTTCCACCTGCCCGCCGGGCATGCGACGAGCTTCGCCGGCGGTCCGCTGGCGGCGTTCCGCAACGAGAATCCAGAGCTCACCAACTACGAGACGGCCGTCGACGGGCTCTACCTGACGGGCGCCGCGACGTTTCCGGGTGCAGGCGTGTGGGGTGCGAGCGGTCGCAACTGCGCAACGGTCATCCTGGAGCAGCGCAGCTGAGCGGAATACCGCGCTCCTCCACGCCGTTGACACCAGTACGGTACGCGCAGCGTCCCTCGAACGACAGGAGCACCTCCCCCGACATGACCGCCGGCTCGATCCCATTGGGTACCTACACCGGCATTCCGGTTCGAGCGCACTGGAGCATGACGCTCGTCGCGGTGTTGTTCGGCGTCAATCTGGCGGCCGCGTACGGCGTCGTCCCCGGGGCGATCGCCACGGTGCTGTTCTTCGCCTCGATCCTCGCCCACGAGTTCGGACACGCCCTCGTCGCTCGGCGCTTCGGCGTACAGACCACCTCGATCGACCTGTGGGCACTCGGCGGCATCGCGCAACTCGACCGAGAGGCACCGAGCCCGCGTGCAGAGGGATGGATCGCGGTGGCCGGGCCACTCGTGAACCTGGTGTTGGGCGTCGTCGCGTTCGCCCTCGGATACGGCCTCGGCTCCTCGGTGCTCGCATGGGTCGGCGTCGTCAACGGTCTGCTCGCGGTGTTGAACATGCTTCCAGGCGCCCCGCTCGACGGCGGGCGGCTCCTGCGTGCCGTTCGCTGGGCACGCACCGGTGACAAGTACCGAGCGATGCGCGACGCCGGCCAGGCCGGTCGCGTGCTGGGCTGGAGTCTCGTCGCCGTCGGTGGGGCGTGGCTGCTCAACGGCGGGCCTGGCGTGTTCGTCGCGCTGACCGGGTTCTTCATTGCGGTCAATGCCCGCGCCGAGATCATGACGTCGTACGTCGCAGCCCAGCTCGACGGCCTCAAGGTCAAGGACCTCACCTGGTTCGGGATCGCCCAAGCGGGCACGGACATGGACGCCGACTCGATGATCTGGCAGCGTCAGCGCCTCGGATCCGCTGGCGCCGTGGCCGTGGTCGACGCCAACGGGCACCTCGACGGCCTCGTGATGGAGGAGCAACTCTGGGCGGTGCCGTCGGAGCGCCGCGCGCTGGTGATGCTCACGCAACTGATGGTCCCGTTCAACAGTCTCGCCAAGGCCACCCTCGACGAGGATCTCGTCAGCGTGCTCCCCCGCCTCAACCCGCTGCGTCCCGTGGTCACCGTGTGGAACGGCGACAAGCTGCTCGGCATCGTTCCGGCCAAGCGTCTCCGCGAGCGCCTCGAACTGGCGCAGCGCGAAGCGTTCGCCGGCTGACGTCGCGCCAGGGGTCAGGCGTCCTTGACGGTCCAGTCGCGCTTGGCGACGGGGTCCTGGTCGCTCCACGGAAAGTTGATCCACATGTCGGTGCGCTTCCAGATGTAGTCGCACTTCACGACGGAGTGCGACTTCTCGTACAGCACACCGGTGCGGACTTCAGCGACCTTGCCTTCACAGAAGTCGTGCACGGACTGCAACGTGTGTCCGGTGTCGGCGACGTCGTCGACGATCAGGATCTTGGCGTCGGACACGTCGACGAAGTCGGGCGCCGGCGGCAGGATGCGGGGCACTTCGAGGCGCTCGTCGACCCCGGTGTAGAACTCGACGTTCATCGTGTAGACGTTCTTGACCGACAGCGCGTACCCCATCGCTCCACCGATGAGGAGGCCACCGCGAGCGATCGCGAGGACCATGTCGGGCTCGTAGCCATCGTCGGCGACCGCCTGCGCAAGCGCACGCGATGCGGTGCCGAAGACGTCCCAGGTCATGATCTCGCGCTCTGCAGACATGTACGGGGAAGCTACACGCGTCGGCGGCACATCTCGCGATGTGACGCGTGGTGCCTGGCACGATTTGTCACAGGCAGATGTCGGACGGGCGGACCGGGACGCGTGTGAGCGGCTTGCCGATGCCGTCGGCCTGGCGGAGTGCGTCGCGAATCGCGGCGACGATCGCCGGGGTCGATGAGATGCACGGGGGTTCGCCCACGCCCTTGGCACCGAGGGGTGCGTGCGGGTCGGGCTCCTCGATGAGGGTCGCGACGACATCGGGCATGTCGAGGAACGTCGGCAGGAGGTAATCGGTGAAGTTGCCGTTGCGGATCACCCCGTCGATCTGGATGATCTCCTCCATCACTGCCAGGCCGAGACCCTGAGCGATGCCGCCCTCGATCTGACCGGTCACCGACAACGGGTTCAGCGCCTTTCCGACGTCCTGTGCGGTGGCGATCTGGATGACCTTGACCAGGCCGAGCTCCGGATCGACGTCGACGACCGCCCGGTGAGCGACGAACGCGAAGGCAGTGTGGCAGTTGCCCTGGCCGTTCTCGTCGAGGTCCTCCGTCGGGGGGTGCCGGTATTCGACCGTCTCGTCGATGACCACCCCAGCGGTCGCCTCGGCAACGGAGCATCGCCAGCCCGACACCGTGTCGACCACGTCGGTCTCATCGATCGCCAAGCGCATCGCGTCCAGCCCGTTGGCCGCCGCGACGTGTTCGAACAGCCGCTCGCGCACCGTCCGGCAGGCGAGATCGACGGCGCCGCCACTCATCCACGTCTGGCGCGACGCCGAGGTCGAGCCGGCGGAGCCCACAGCGGTGTCGATGCGGTCGAGGTCGACCTGGTCGACACCCAGGATCGTTCGGGCGATCTGTGGGGCGATCGTGACGAATCCCTGGCCGACCTCGGACGTCGCGAACTTCAGTGTGGCGACACCGTCGGCGAGGCGGCAGCGCGCCGTCGAGTAGTCGTCGAACCCTTCGGAGTACATCAGGTTCTTGATCGCGACACCCCAGCCGATGCCCCGGACGACGTCCGATCGGTCAGCGGTGCGCCCAGCGCCGCCGGGCAACCGCATGACATCGGATGCGGCACCGTCGACGAGTCGACCACCGATGGGGTCGTCGGGCAGCGGGATGGCTGCGGTCTCCCTGATGCACTGCTCGACGGGAGCCACGTTGAGGACCGGCTGTCCGGTGATCAGCGGATCGCCGGTGCGCATGGCGTTGCGCAGCCGGATCTCGACCGGATCGAGCCCACACGCCTCGGCCAGCAGATCCATCTGGGATTCGTGGGCGAAGCACGCCTGGACGACCCCGAACCCGCGCATCGCCCCACACGGCAGATGGTTCGTGCGCACCGCGTAGCCGTCCACCACAGCGTTCGAGCAGCGGTACGGGCCCTGTGTGTGGGTGATGGCGTTGATCAGCACCGCGGACGACGTGGAGGCGTAGGCCCCTCCGTCGAACACCATGCGCGACTCGATCTTGACGATCTCACCGTCGGCGTTCGCATGGTGTCGCATCCAGACGCTGGCGGGGTGACGGTGCACGTGCCCGAGAAAGCTCTCCGCACGGCTGTAGGCAATGCGGACGGGCCGTCCGAGCCGCAACGCGAGCAGACACGTGTGCACCTGCAGGCTGATGTCCTCGCGAGCACCGAAGGCGCCGCCCACGCCGCCGAGCACCAGTCGGACCGAGTCGACCGGCAGCCCGAGACACGCGGCGATCTGCCCGCGGTCCTCGTGCAGCCATTGCGTGGCCACGTGCAGTTCGACACCGCCGCCGCCGGAGTCGGGAATGGCCAGGGCCGCTTCGAGTCCGAGGAACGCCTGGTCCTGCATGCCGATCTCGTATGTGGCTTCCACGACCACGTCACCGACGACGTCGGGGTCGCCGGTCACGATGCGCTGGTGTCGGATCAGGTTGCCGTCGGGGTGGATCGGCTCCCGTTCGCCGCTGATCGCCGCTTCGGGATCGAGCAACGGCTCCAACAGTTCGTACTCCACGACGATCGCGTCGAGCGCACGACGGCACGTCTCCGGATGGTCGGCGGCGACCGCAGCGACGGGCTCGCCCACGTAGCGGACGACGTCGGACGCGAACACGGGCTGGTCCTGGGCGATCAGGCCGTAGGTCATCTGCCCGGGCACGTCCTCGGCGGTGATGACCGCCTCGACCCCGTCGATCTTCCATGCCGCGCTGAGATCGATCGAGACGATGCGGGCATGGGGGTGCGGAGACCGCAGCGTCGAGCCCCACAGGCACCCGTCCGCGGACAGGTCGGAGGAGAACTCGAAGGTTCCCTGGACCTTGGCGGTCCCGTCGGGGCGCGTCGTCGAGGTGCCGATCGTGCCGTGGCGATGCGCCGTCGAGGGGGTGTCGACTCGGTCGATCGTGGTCATGACGATGCCTCCGAGCGACGCACGGACACCTGTTGGACGGCGTCGATGATCCGGCCGTAGCCGGTGCACCGACAGACGTTGCCGGCGAGCTCCTCGCGGATCTCGGTGTCGCCTGGTGTCGGAGATCGGTCGAGGAGATCGTGCACCGCCATGATCAAGCCCGGGGTGCAGAACCCGCACTGGACGGCCCCGGCTTCGACGAACGCCGCCTGCACGTCGCTCGGGGCGCCGGGTTCGGCGATGCCCTCGATGGTGACGATCGGCTGGCCGACGGCACCTGCGGCCATCACGAGGCACGAGCAGACGAGCACGTCGTCGACCATGACACTGCAGGATCCGCACTCCCCCTGTTCGCAGGCGCCCTTCGCGCCGAGCAGGCCCAAGCGGTCGCGCAGCACGTCGAGCAGGCTCTCACCGAGCCAGGAATCGCGCACCGAGCGGTCGTGGCCATTGACGTGGAGCGTGTAGTGGTCGTTGTCGTGGGTCATGCCGCAGCCTCCGCGCTCGTGGCTCTGCGGGCGAGGCGCTGCGCGAGCACGCCAACCGCATGGCGGCGGTATGCCGCCGACGACCGATGGTCGGTGATCGGCCGGCTCTCCGCCGACACCAGATCCCCGAAGCGGTCGAGGTCGCCCGGGGCGATCGACATCGAGGCCCAGTCGATCGAATCGGACAGGTGACGCTCGGCCTCGGGACACCTCTGGATCGTGGGCCCGACCGATCCGAGCGCCACGGCGACGCGCCGCGCCGAGGGATCCACGACCAGACAGGTGCTGGCCACGGCGATGACCATCGCGTTGCGGACACCCACCTTGGCGTAGCCCTGGAAGCCCTCGAGCACCGGAATCGTGATCGATACGATCATGTCCCCCGGGGTGAGCGCCGTGCGCTTCACGCCGACCATGAAGTCCGCAACCGGCACCTGCCGACGCCCGTCGGCCGAGGCGATCTCGATGACCGCATCGAGGGCTGCCAACACCGGCAATCCGTCGCCGGCCGGCGAGCAGGTCCCGAGGTTGCCACCGAGCGTCCCGGCGTTGCGGATCTGCGGCGAGCCGACGGTGCGCGATGCCTGCGCCAGCGCCGGGCTCATCGCCGCCAGTGGCTCCTCCATCAGCTCGCGATAGGTGACCGAGGCCCCGATCGTCAACGTCGAGGCCGCGGGGTCGAACCGCCACGAACGCAGTTCGGGAATGCGATTGACGACCACGAGTGAGGCACCGGGACGGCGATGGCCGTCGTTCACCTCGACCATCAGATCGGTCCCTCCGGCGAGCACGGTCGCGTTGGGGTCGGCGGACAGCGCCGTGACGGCAGCCTCGACGGTGTCTGGAAGGTGGACCGGCATGATCGCTGACTGTACAAAATGTCAAACGTTCAATGCGCGCTTCTCCCGCGATTTCATCGCACGGAAACGTGACGAATCGTGTCCGGTGCGCACCTGTGTGAGCGGAGCGCACTGCTAGCTTCCCTGCGATGCGTGCAGCGGGCCCAGTCGACGCCGACGCATCGATCGAGGTCGACGACGTGGAGAGCGTGGAGAACGTGGCGAGCGAGGAGTCGGCGTGGCGGCGTGCCGTGGCCATCGGGCTCGTCGCCTATCTGGTGTCCCGACTGTGCGTGCTCGCGGCCGCTGCGGTTCGCGCCGTGCAACTCATCGTCGACACACGCGCCGACGGCGAACCGGAACCGAGCGTCGCGAGCGCCATCAGCTCCGTGCTCACGTCGTGGGATGGCCGCTGGTACCTCGAGATCGTCCGTGGTGGTTACCCGAGTTCGATCCCCGACAACATCACCTATGAGCAGCTCGAAGCACGCGCCGCGTTCTTCCCGGTGTATCCCTGGGCCACCCGGGTGCTCGACGTCGTCCTGCCCGGCGGCGACACCTTTGCAGCGCTCTTCCTCAACTTCGTGTTGGGCGCCGTTTCCGTGATCCTGGTCGGGCTCCTCGCTCGCCGCCTCTACTCCATCCCGGTCGCCGCTCGGGCAATGACCTTGTACGCGGTGTTCCCGGCGAGCGTGATCCTGTCGTTCGCGTACTCCGAGGCGATGATGATCGTGCTCGCCGCCCTGTGCCTGCTGTTCCTGCTCGACGAGCGCTGGCTGTTGGCCGGGCTCGCGGCGGCGCTGGCGACGGCGACACGGCCGAACGGCATCGCCGTCGTCGCCGCCTGTGTCGTCGCCAGTGCCATCGCCATCCGCCGCAGCAGACAGTGGTGGTCACTCGTGTCGGTGGCGCTCGCTCCGATCGGATTCGTCTTCTTCCAGTGGTACGTCGATCACACGGCTGACGAGCGCGGCGCATGGTTCCGTGTCCAGCGCGAAGCCTGGTCCGAAGGCACCAGCTACGGGGCGACAGCCGTCACCAACACCCTCGACTTCTTCACGCACCCGTTCGCGTCGCCGACGGACGCGCTCACCGCCCTCAGCATGTTCACCCTGGCCTTCATGGTGTTCTGCGCCTGGAAGGTCAAGCTCCCCTGGACCGTCGTCGCCTATTGCGCCGTCGTGGTCGCGCTGATGCTCATCCCCGAGACCGTCACCGCGCGTCCGCGCTTCTTGTTCACCGCGTTCCCGCTGTTCATCGCCGTGGCCGCGTGGTGGCCGACGCCGCCCGACTCCGACCGGCGCAGCAGTTGGGAGTACACCGCGTGGGACCTCACGCTCGTCCTGTGCGGTGCGGGCCTCGTCGCCCTCACCGGGCTGTACGCCGTGTTCGGCGTGATCCCGTAGTCACCGTCGTCTGCTCGACGACGAGGCGAGCTACTGCCGCGGCTTGAGTTCGTAGAGGAACTGGTAGCCGAACAGCTGCGGTCGGATCTTGACCGTCGCACGGTCGACCGTCTCGAGCAACCCGGCCTTCGTCGGAGCGTCGCCTTCGCCCGAACCTCCTCGTGCTGCCACGTCGAGCGGCAGACCGGTCGCCTCGCGACGGAGGATCGCGAGGCCGGCATCGTCGATGAGCCGCTCGAAACTGCGCCGGGTGAAGAAGCGCACGTGCGTCTTGTCGAGGATCCCGCGCCGGTCGTAGTCGAACAGGCCCATCGCGACGCGCGTGCGTGGGTACCAGTGTCCGAAGTTGGGCACGCTCGCGATCACGGATCCGCCAGCGGTCACGAGCGTTCCGGCGTCACGCAGCAGCTGTTCGGGGTCGCGGACGTGTTCGATCACGTCGGCGCACAGCACCACGTCGTAGCCGCTCCCGACGGAGTCCGGGATGCCGTGCTCCAGATTGGCCTGCACGAACGCGTCCAGGCGTGCCTCGACGCCATCGTGACGTTCGAGGTCGACACCGGTGACGTGGTGGCCGAGCGAGCGGATCCGCGCCCCGAGCGCTCCGTCGGCGCATCCGAGATCGAGGATCTTGGCGGGTTCGCGGTTGGACAACCAGTTCAACAGGCGACCGTGCGAGGACCCGGGGCCGGGCTTCAGTTCGTACGGTTCGCTGGAGAAGGCGAGTTCACCGGTTCCGAAGCCCATCTTGTGCAACCGGTAGCGGCCGACGAGCTTGGAGACGTCCCAGGCGTACTCGAGGCCGTTCACGTGGCAGATCTCGTCGCCGTAGTAGGTCGGGATCGGAATCTCTGCGATCCGGGCGCCCGACTCGATCATCTGCACGATGATCTCGGTGTCGAAGTCGAAGCCGTCGGAGTTGCGGTGGAACGGCAGGGCTTCGAGTGCCTTCACCGAGTAGGCGCGGTAGCCGCTGTGCCACTCGGTCAGATCGATCCCCGCCATCGCGTTCTGCCACGTGCTGAGCACCCGATTGCCGAGGTACTTGTAGCGGGGCATGCCACCCTCGATGGCCGTACCCGATTCCATCATCCGCGATCCGAACACGGCGTCGGCCTCGCCATTGACGATCGGGGCCACCATGTCGGGCAGACACTCCGGCGCGTACTGCCCATCGGCGTGCAGGAGCACCACGATGTCGAGCCCCGATTCGATCGCCCACCGGTAGCCGTACTTCTGATTGCCGCCGTAGCCCAGGTTGACCGGATGTTTCACCACGCGAATCGGGCGGTGACCGGAACGTTCCTGGTAGGCGAGCCCGACGCCGTAGGTGTCGTCCTGGCTGGCGTCGTCACACACGAACACTTCGGTCAGCTGATCGAAGAAGTCCTCGGGGATCCGGTCGAGCGTCCGCGACAGGTGTTGCTCGGCGTTGTACGCGACCACGAGAATGCCGATCTTCGGAACGTGCTGCGTCTCACCCACACTGCGGATGCTATCCCGGCCGATGGTGGCGATCGCATGCCAGCGTTCGGCCCGATGGGTCCGCTACCCTCCAGCGACGATGAAGGCAGCACTGTGACCGCAGATCGACAAGCGGACGACGTTGCCAACGAGGCTGGCGCCCCGCTGGGCAGCGGCGACATCGGCTCGATCATCAACATCGAGCAGATGGAAGCGCGCGTGCTCGAACACCGCGACGCCTACCAGAGTGCCGAGCCCTACGAACACATCGTCCTCGACGACGTGCTGCCCCCCGACGTGCTCGCCAGCGCGTACGCGGAGTTGGCCGACATGGACTCCGCCGACTGGAACAGCTACCTCCACTACAACGAGCGCAAGTACTCCAACACCGACATCGCATCATGGGGGCCGGCGTTGCGATCGATCGAGGCGGCGTTCGCCAGCGATCGGTTCATCAGCTTCCTGGAGCAGATCAGTGGCTTCGACGGGTTGCACGCCGACGAATCCCTCGACGGTGGGGGCATCCATCGCAGCTACCGCGGCGGGTTCTTGAACATGCACGCCGACTTCACCGCCCACCACACGATCAAGACATGGCGCCGTCGCGTCAACCTCCTGCTCTACCTCAACCCGGTCTGGGACGAGGCGTGGGGCGGCGACCTCGAACTGTGGGACGCGGACATGAGCCGCTGCGTGTCCAAGGTGGCACCCATCGGCAACCGAATCCTGCTGTTCACGACCGGCGAGCACTCCTTCCACGGCCACCCCGAACCGTTGCAGTCCCCCGACGGTATCGCCCGCCAGTCGCTGGCCCTGTACTACTTCACCGAGGAGAGCAACCCCCTGGCCAAGTCGACCGACTACCGGCCGCGCCCGGCCAAGGGAGACAACCGGTTCCTCATCTTCGCCGACGCCAAGGCACTCGCGGTGTACGACTTCATGAAGCGCCGCATGCACCTCAGCGACGACGCAGTCCGTCGTGTGATGTCGCTGTTCTCCCGTCGGCAGCGATGAGTACGGCCGAGACATGAGCGAGACGATCGACGAGACGAACCTGGATGAGGAGACCGCCGACGACCCGGCCGACTCCGAGACCGGCATCACCGGGACCGCACCGGGCCGATTCGACCGCACGCGCGCCGACCTGATCGTCGACATCGCCGTCGCCGTCATCTGTTTCCTGGCAGCGACCGCGTGGACGCTCGACCCCTTCCGCCGTCAATTCAGCAGTGGCACGTTCTCGAACTTCTTCGAACTGCAGGCCAACGCCTACCTCGACGGCAACCTCGCGATCGATCCAGGGCTCCTCGGCATCGAGGCGTTCATCCGCGATGGCAACGAATACATGTACTTCGGACCGTTGCTCGGCTTGTTCCGTGTACCGGTCGTGCTGTTCACGCACTCCTTCGACGGCCGACTGACCGTCATCTCGTTGTTGATCGGCACGGCACTGCTCTACTGGCAGGCGAACCGGCTGTTCGACCGTGTGCTCGCCGTGGTGCACCCGACCGACGCGCCGACGTCACTCGAGCGCTGGGTGCGTCTGGGCTGGCGGGGATCGGTCGCCGCGGGCACCGTGGTCCTCACCCTGATCAGCCTTCCCTGGTCGTATCACGAAGCCCACCTCTGGAGCGCGGCGTTCTTCGTCATGCTGCTCAATCAGATGATGCGCCTCGCCACCGAGAACGGCGGACGCACCTGGATCTTCGGAGCGGTGCTGTTCGCCGTGGTCCTCAACCGTCCCACGACGGCGTACGCCGGCATGATCGGAGTGGCGCTCCTGCTCGTGATCTCGTGGTTCCGATCGTCGATGCCAAGAGCCGCGATGGCTCGGATCGCCGGGTGGTCCATCGCTGCGTTCGTCGTCATGGTCGGCGTCAACTGGGCCAAGTTCCGACGGCCGTTCGGCATCCCGATGGAGGACCAGTTCTTCACCAAGGTGGACGAGCACCGGGCCGAGATGCTGCGCATCTACGACAACAAGTACTTCCAGACCGAGTTCATCCCCTCGAACCTCTGGGCCTACTTCAAGCCGAACGGTGTCGACATCTCATCGACGTTCCCGTTCGTCGGGACGCCACGCTCGGTCCCCTGGGTCTGGGGTGACGCGTTCTACGACGCGACGTACCGCACCGCGAGCGTCACGGCGACCAACCCGCTGCTGCTCATCACGTCGGTCGTCGGCGTCGTCGTGTTCGTCCGCCTGTGGCGCCAGACGTCGTTCTGGCAGCTCACGCCGCTCGTGCTCGCCGGGCTCGCCGCCGGCGGTGGCGTGGCCGGTTGGGGGTACATGGCGACGCGCTACCTGACCGACTTCCTTCCCGGGATGCTCGTGCTGGCCGCCATCGGATGCGCCGGCATGATCCGTTACGTCGCGCAACGGGAGGAACCGCTCGCGCCCGCGATCGCGATGACCACCAAGGTCGCTGCGATCGCCCTGGTCGTGTGGTCGATTCTCGCCAACCTCGCGATCGGGTTCACCTACAGCTTCAGTGTCGGCGACTCCGCTGCCGAGGTCCCCCGCTTGTTGAGCATCCAGGATGCGTCCTCGTCGATCATCGGCCCATCACTCCAGGACCGCACGATCGAGGTCGACCACCTCTGGTACGACCGACTGCATCCGGCCGCACCCGGCACACTGGCCATCCTCGGTGATTGCGAAGCGGTCTACTACTCGAACGGCGAGCCCGTCGACACCTGGATCGAGGTCGAGTTCGGGGAGAGCGACTGGCGTCGTGAGTACGCGGTCACACCGACGAGCGACATCATGCCCGGCTACGAGTTGGAGCTGCTCCGCCTGACCGAGACTCCCGACCGAGCGGACCAGTCGCAGTACTGGTTCACACTCACGTTCCGGGTCGACGAGGTCGACGTCGACAACAACGAACTCGAGTACGCGTTGGTGATGCGCGACAACGCCGGTGAGTTGTTCGCTGACGAGCTGGAGATGCCACTCGACGAGGCCAGCGACCTGACGGTGACGTTCGACAAGGAACGCCGGACGTTCTTCGTCGAAGTCGATGGCGTGAACAAGTTGTACGGCCACTTCGACATGGACCCGCTCTACGACTCGTCGGAGACGGGTGTGTTCTTCACGCCGCCGGGGACGTACGGAGAACTCACCATCGAACAGTTGGCGGTCGACTCGCCCTGGTGTGATCGGCTGCGGGGCACCGAGGACTCATGACCCGGCGCGGGCACTCGGCGTTGCTCGCGTCGTGCTCGGCCTTCTACCTGATCGTCGCGACTCGGCTCACCGACGGGTTGTTCCGGCGCCAGTTCGACAACGGCGCCTACTCCCACTTCTTCGACTATCAGGCCGAGGCGCTCCTCCGCGGTGACCTGGCACTCCCGCGCGGAGCCATCGGCATCGAGGCGTTCGTGGTCGACGGGCGTGAGCAGATGTACTTCGGGATCTTCCCGGCCATCTTGCGCATGCCGCTTCTCGCGGTGACGGACGCCTTCTTCGGCGATCTCACGCTGTTGTCGAGTTTCGCCGCCTGGGTGGTGTTCGTCCTCTCCGCATGGGCCCTCGCCGACCGGTGTCTGCCGCTCCTGGCCCCGTCGCTCGCCGACGGCGCCACGCTCACACGGGCTGCCGTCGTGTGGAAGCTCGTCGTCGGGCTCGGGAGCCCGATGTTGATGCTCGCCGGACCGGCGTGGGTGTTCAGCGAGGCGATCATGTGGGGCGTCGCGGCCAGCGTGCTGTTCCAGTACCGCCTGCTGTGTGAGCTGCAGGCGTCGTCGACGAGGAATCAGGTGCTGCTCGGCGGTGCACTGCTCCTCGCGGTGCTCAACCGTCCAGCGCAGGCACTCGGCTGCCTCGCGGTGATGGTCGTCCTGATCGCCGTCCGGTCGGTGCGGCAACGGGCGCTGTCGGCTCGAGAGTGGCTGCTGGCCGCGATGACCGCCGCAGCCGCAGTCGTCATGGTCGTCCCGAACTGGCTGCGCTTCCATCGGATCTATGGCATCCCGATGCAGGATCACCTGGTCACCCAGGCCGAGGAGTACCGCCAGCGCATGCTGGAGTACGCCGGCGAGGACTTCACCGACATCCGCTATGCACCGAGCAACGTGCTGGCATATCTCCGCCCGGACGGCATCAGCCTCAGTTCCCGGTTCCCGTTCGTCAACGCTCCACGCGAGATTCCCACCGTGTTCTTCGACGCGGTCTACGACATCACGAACCGGACACCGAGCATCGTGGCGAGTTCCCCACTGTTGTTCGCGCTGACGCTCGTCGGGGCGTACATCGCCCTGCGCTGCGTCCGCTCGGGTGGCCTGCCTCGCCAGATGGCGTTCCTCGCGTGCGCTGGTGTCCCCGCCGTCGGTGCACACGTGATCTGGGGGTTCATCACCCCCCGCTACCTCGCCGACTTCCTGCCGCTGATGATGCCACTGACCCTGGTCGGGTTCGCTGCGGTGGCCGTACGGATCTCGGAGGCGGCGCCCACCCCACGTCGGTGGTCGCTCGCTGGCATCGTGCTCGTCGCCGCGTGGTCGATCGTGGCGAACACCGGTCTCGCCCTCGGCTCGTCGTACTACACCGGCTATGACGGCGACGTCGACGAGTACGTCACGCTGCAGGGCAGGTCCGACGTCTGGGGGGCCGACGCCGACGAGCGGCGAGCGACGCCAGCGCAGTTCCAGTTCGACCGAGACCATCCGCCCGCGCCCGACCGCATCGTCGTTCTCGGAGACTGCGAGGCGGTGTACATCTCCAACGGTGAGCAGGTCGATCCCTGGCTGACCCTCGACTACGGCGCGAACGACTTCCGACGCGAGTTCTCCGTGGCCGTGGCCGACGCCCCGATTGCCGTCTCGATTCCCCTGGCGACGTTCCGCGCCGTCGATCCTCCACCTGCAGACAGACCCGGCTCGTTCGAGGTCCGGCTGGCGGTCGCCGAGAGCGGCCACGTGCATCTCGAGCTGGCGGATGAGTTCGGATTCGTCGAGTATCCGATCGACGGGGTCTCAGCGGGCGACGAATTCGTCCTGAGCGTCACCTCGGATCCGGTTCGACGCCTACTCTTTTTCGACGTCGACGGGACCACCGTGGCCTATGGGCACTATCTCACCCGTTCGCTGTACGGCCCGGGTGGCCAGGTCGCCGAGTTCGTCGATGGCATCGCGACGTCGGGGGCGGTCGTCGACGCACTGCCGTCTGCTGATCCCTGCTGACGTTCTGGTCGGCCGGCGTCAGGTCACCGATCCAGGCGTCGCCAGACGGCCTCGGGGGCGAAGCGCAGCAATCCGAAGACCACGCGCAGGATCCCCGGCGACCAGACGATTCGCTTGCCGCCGGTGAGGCCTGCGGCGACGAGCTTGCCGACATCGCTGGCATCGGTGGTGAATGGGGCGTCGGGCATGCCCGCGGTCATCGCGGTCCGCACCGGTCCGGATCGCACCGTCATCACACGTGCGCCCGATCCCTGCAGCGCGGCGTTCAGGCCGGTCGCGAATCCGTCCTGGCCCGCCTTGGTCGATCCGTAGATGAAGTTCGAGGCCCGGGTGCGCACAGCGGCCACGCTCGAGAGCACGACGAGCGTGCCGTGGCCCTGGCGTCGCAACTGGGCCGCGGCGGCGAGGCCCGTGGACACCGCCCCGACGTAGTTGACCGTGGCGAGCGAGACCGCTGCCTCTCGATCGTCCAGATCAGCAGTGCCCAACTGGCCGAACGCCTGGATGATCACATCGAGATCTCCGCAGCGGGCCGCGGCAGCGTCGATCAACGAGGCATGGCTGTCGACGTCGGCGGCGTCGAACGGGACGACGGTCACCTCAGCGGTGCCGAACTCGCCGTCACCGACCGAGACGTCGTCGGGTTGCCGAACGGCCAACACCACGTGTCGAAGTGCTGGCGACACGAGCTCGGCGACGATCGCCCGTCCGATCTCACTGTTGCCGCCGAGGACGACGATGGTCTGGGGTTGCTTGACAGCGTTGTTCACGTTGGATTCCTCTTCCGGGGTGATCGGTGGGCGTTCGTTGCGGAGCGTCTCACACGAGTTCGAGTCGCCGGGCCTGGTCACTGACCCAGACCCCATCGGGGTCCACGCGGCGCCGGACGTCGCGCCATTCTTCCAGCCGCGGGTACCCGGCGCGGATGGTGGCAGGCGTCGCGGTCGCATCCTTCGCGAGGTAGTGCCGACCACCGGCATCGAGGACGTACCGGTCGAGCTTCGCGAGCAGTTCACCGAGGCCGGCCACGCCGGCGGGGACGTCGAGGGTCAACGTCCAACCGGGCGCGGGGAAGCTGAGCAACCCGCTCCCCTGTGGCCCGAACCGCTTCAGCACCGCGAGGAAGCTCGCGTGTCCCGAGTGGGAGACGGTGGCGACGATGTCTCGCAGCGCATCGACCGCTTCGAACGGCACCACGAACTGGTATTGGAGAAACCCGTGCTGGCCGTACAGATGGGTCCACTCGCCCACCATGTCGAGCGGGTGGAAGAAGCCGGTGATCGACTCGACGCCGACATGCGAACGCGGCGCCTTGCGGTACCAGAGTTCGTTGAAGGCCCGAACTGCCAGCGGGCTCAACACGTTCGGCACACCCCGGGGCACTCCGACCAGTGAGCCAGGATCGAACTGCAGCGGATCGTCACCGGCACGGGGCGTGGCCTCGACGAGTTCGTCGAACGTGGCATGGTCGCCCTGTGTGAGCACCGAGCGCCCCAACTGCGCGCCCTTGGCGACGAGGTCGATCCAGGCGACCGAGTACCGATGGAGGGTGTCGCTCTCCTCCATGCGGGACAGGAGCGCGTCGAGGTTGGCGATGCGCTCGGTGTGCACGACACATCGACTCGTCTCGATCGGCAACAGATCGAAGGTCGCGTTCAGCACGATGCCCGTCAGGCCCATGCCACCGATCGTCGCCCACCAGAGTTCGGGCGCAGACGACGGGGTGAGTTCGGCGTGGCTGCCGTCGGCGAGCAAGAGGGTCATGGCCCGAACGTGTGCCCCGAACGTGCCGTCGCGGTGGTGATTCTTGCCGTGGATGTCACTGGCGATCGCCCCGCCGACGGTGACGAAGCGGGTTCCCGGGGTCACCGGAACGAACCAACCTCGCGGCACGAGGTGGCGCATCAGTTCGTCGAAACTCACGCCGCCGCCGGCGGTGACCGTTCCAGCGACCGGATCGAGATGGATGGCGCCAGGGCGGAGCCTGACGACACTGCCCCCGCCGTTCTGCGCGGAGTCCCCGTAGGCCCGCCCGAGACCGCGGGCGATGACGCCTCGGGGACGGGCGATGTCGTCGAGCACGACCGTGGAGAGCTCACGCTCGTCGGCGTCGACGACCTGCGCAGTCGTCGGAGCGGTTCGGCCCCACCCCGTGAGCTCACGGCGAGTCGTCCTCATCGTGCGCGCCGACGATCCGGGAGGAGACGGCGATCAGGACACATAGACCGCGAAACCATAGACGACGACCCAACACAGCCCGAGGAGTTGCAGCAGCCGGTCGCGAGCGAACACCTCCTCGGGTGCAGAGCCCCCACCCTGATCGAGGACCAGCAGGTATCGCATCAATGCCATCAGCATCGGCACGATCGAGAGCTCGTACAGCGGGAGGTCACTCGCTGAGGCTTCGGCGGTCTCGAACGCCCACACGCAGTAGCTGATGAAGACACCGGCCAGACTCATCGAGAGCAGCATCCGCAGGTATCCGAGCGAGTACTCCTCGAGCGTGGCCCGCGTGCCGGCGTCGTCGCCGAGCTCGTTGAGTTCGGCGTACCGCTTGCCGACGACGATGAAGAGCGATCCGAAGGTCACGCACAGCACGAACCAGCGCGACATCGGCACGTCCACGGCGACGGCACCGGCCGCAGCACGAAGCACGAAGCCGGCGGCGACCGTGACGACATCGACGACCGGTACGTGCTTGAGCCAGAGCGTGTAGGCGATGGTGATCGCGATGTAGGTCGCGACGACCGCGACGGTCTCCCACCGTCCCGTGAGGGCAGCCAGACCGAGCGCCGCGATCGGGAGGACGACGCCCGCGACCCGAGCAGCGGTGATCGACAATTCGCCGGACGCGATCGCCCGCCGGTGCTTGGTCGGGTGCCGCCGGTCCGCCTCGACGTCGAGGAGGTCGTTCCACATGTAGATGCCGCTCGCTGCGCAGCAGAAGGACGCGAACGCGAGCAGCGTCAGGCCGAGCTCGTGGCTCTGGTCGAGCACCCCTGCCGCTCCGGGCGCGGCGAACACGAGGACGTTCTTCAACCACTGCTTCGGACGAGCTGCGCTCAGGAGCGGTTTCAGCACGGGTGAGACCCCGCGATCGATGCAGCAGACATGGCGACGGCGACGGTAGCGCCCCGCTGCCTCATCGGTCGGTGATCCACGAGGGGACGCTGCCCGTGCCGACCCAGGTCGGCACGTCGGCGTCGAGCAGGAGTTCACGGTCGCCGCTGGAGTCGCCGTAGGCGCTCACGTGCGCACCGGCTCGGCCGCCCCCGCTCGCGTCGAGCCAGCCGTGCAGCCGACGGACCTTTTCGGGTCCCCGGCAGTTGGGCCCGTCGAGTGCGCCCGTCAGACGTCCGTCGTCGCCGACGACGAGCCGTGTCGCGAGCACGTGCTCGATGCCGAGCAGTTCGGCGAGCGGGTGCAGGTAGACCTCGAACGACGCAGAGACGAGGACGACCTCGTGCCCGGCGGCCTGATGCTCCCGGAGGGAGGCGACGACATCGTCACGCAGGAACCGGTCGTACACGTCGCGTGCGAACGGATCGGCGAGTTCCCTGACGCGCTGGGCCGACTCGCCCCGGAATGCTGCGCGTGCTCCGGCCGTCTTGAATGCGTCGCGATCACGCTGGATCGCCGCCCCGCCGAGTTCCAGCGGGTGTTGCGCGAGACGGACCGCCAGACGAGCCGTTCCCGCCACCCGTCGCACGAAGGGAAACACACAATCCCGGCGGGTCAGCGTTCCATCGACGTCGAAGGCGGCGATCCGACGCAGATCGTGCTCGGCGGTCACGATCGGCGAGCGGGAATCGCCGCCAGCGCGTCCCAGTAGCCGGGCCAACTCTTGGACACGACGGCGGGATCCCTGATCTCGATGCCATCGACGACGAGCCCGAGCAGACCGAACGCCATCGCCAGCCGGTGGTCGTGGTGCGTGTCGAGGGTCGCGGGCTGCAACAGATCGGTCGGCTCGATCAGCAGTCCGTCGTCCTCGACGGTGACGAGGGCCCCGGTCTTGTGCAGCTCGGCTGCCAGATCGGCGAGGCGGTCGCTCTCCTTGGCCCGGATGAAGCCCACCCCGGTGATCCTCGTGGGCGTGACGGCCTGCGTCGCGACGACCGCGAGGGTCGGCACGAGATCGGAGATGTCGGACATGTCGACGTCGATGCCACGCAGCGGGGTGTCTCGTCGACGCATCACGACGGTGTCGTGAGGCGCCATCGTGACCAGACAGCCCATCGATTCGAGCACCTCGACGAAGCGTGCGTCTCCTTGCACCGATGCGGCGCCGAGTCCCTTGACGCTCACGGCGCCGCCCACCATCGCCGCCGCCGCGAGTGGGTAGCTCGCCGAGCTCGCATCGGGCTCGACGCGGAAGTCGGTCGCCAGGTACTCGCCAACGCCCACGTCGACGTGACGATCCCGGATCTCCACGTCGTCGACGCCGAAGGCCGACATCACCGACTTGGTGATCTCGAGATACGGCCGCGACACGAGACCCGACGACAGCCACAACTTGAGGCCACCTGGGACGTACGGGCCGATGAGCATCATTGCGCTGATGTACTGGCTCGACACGTTGCCGGGCATCACGATGGCGTCGGCCTTGCGCAGTGGACCCGACACCGTGACGGGTAGGTGCCCTGCGGACTCTGCAGGCGTGACACGTGCGCCGAGCGCTGCGAGCGAGTCGTGCAACGGCCCCATCGGGCGGGCTCGCAGCGGTGGCAGCCCATCGATCGTGTAGTCGCCCGTGCCGAGCGCGGTCAGCGCGGTGATGAAACGCGATGTCGTGCCTGCCAGGGCCGTGTCGAGCGTCATCGGGCCCGGGACGAGATCTGCAGCGGTGCCGATCACGTCGGCGACGTGGTCACCATCGTGCACGCGCTCACCGATGCCCGCACCGAGCTGCTGCAAGCACGCCATCATCGCGGCGGTGTCGTCGCCTGGAGCGATCCCGGTGATCGCCGAGGTGCCCTCGGCCAGCGCGGCACAGATCAGGGCGCGGTTGACGATGCTCTTCGACGGGGGGACCTGCACCTCGGCCACGACTGGACCGTCGGCGCGTTGGACGCGGTAGGCGTCGCGACTCACGACAACTGCTCCACCGCGGGACGGAAGCCGCGAGCGATCAGACCGCCTCGGAAGACCTCGACATGGGAGACGTCGACGAGCACGACGGCGATGCCGCGGTTGCTCTCCGCGACGTGGACGACTTCGAAGTTGGCGATGTTGACGCTGAGCTCCGCGGCGAGCGTGAACACCTCGGCGGCGGCGCCGGTGCGGTCGGGAATCGGGATTCGCACTTCGGCCAGCTCGTCGGGGTGGACGACACGCGTCGGGAGGTTGGCCCGTGCTTGGCGAGCCACGCTCAGCCGGTCGTGCAGCGCGTCGCGGTCGTCCAGGCCGATGATGTCGCGCATCTCGGCGAGTCCGCCGATCAGTTGATCGAGCGCTTCGACGATCGCCGACCGATTCTCCGAGCAGATGTCGAGCCAGATCTCCGGACGACCGCTGGCGACGCGGGTCATGTCACGAAAGCCGCCGGCGGCGAGGCGGAGCAACGCGGCGTGCTCCTCGGCGCGGGTGCTCGCCAACCCCATCAGCGTTGCCGCGGTGAGGTGTGGAACGTGGCTGATGACCGCGACGAGCTGGTCGTGTCGTTCGGGTGCGAGCGCCACGACGTCGGCACCGAACGAGGCCACGACCGCAGCGACGTTGGCGAAGGTTGCGTCATCGCTGTCCGCTCCCGGGGTGAGGACCCAGATCGCACCGTCGAACATGTCGGCGTGGGCCCCGTCGAGGCCATCGAGCTCGGAGCCGGCCATCGGGTGTCCCCCGACGAAGCGCGAATCCTCGTGGGC
>JBAWHL010000166.1:0-5561 GCA_049593815.1 Ilumatobacteraceae bacterium
GAAGAGCCGCATGATGAAGAAGGTCAACGCCTCGGCCTGACCCTCGTCCGGGCCGCCATCGGCGCCCGACAACCCGAACTCTCCACGAAGCGCTGCGCACACCGCAGCGCTTCGTCGCGTTCTGGACGCTGCGTCAGCGACGGAGCTTGGAGAGGCGGGCGACGAGTACTTCCATCACCAGTTCGGCGTCGAGGTCTTTGGCGCCACGCAGATCGAGATCGGCCTGCGCGAGCAGTTCGATCGCTCGCTTGGTGGACCCCGCGCCGAGCCGTCGATAGTTCGCCAGCGCTTTCTTGGCCGGATACGGCGACTTGATGCCCGTGGCCGCCATCGCATCCTGGTCCGAGCGGGCATCGACCCCATCGAGCTTGGCGATGTTCGCGTAGTGGCTGTGCATGATCGCCATGATCTGCAGGGGATGTCGGCCACCGCCGTGCACCATCCGACCGAGCAACGTCAGCGCCTTGGTCGTGTTGCCCGCGTCGATCGCGTCGGTGAAGTCCCAGGGCGGCACGCCACCGGCCTCACCCAGGAACGGTTCGATCTCGGCGAAGGTCAGCACGTGGTCCGCGCCGTACGTGCTCGTCAGCGTCGCCAGGATGCCGTCGAGACGGCCGGCGTCCTCCCCGAGCCAGAGCCCGAGCTGCGCGGCCGCATCGGGCTTCATCCGCAGGCCGGCCGCCGCGATGTGGTCGCTGATCCACCCCTGGAGATCCTTTGCCCTCGACGGCGGCGACGTGTTCGTGACCGTACCGACCGCCTTGACCGCGTCGCCGAGCTTCTTGGGCACCGACCCGGAATGCACGACGAGCACCAGATCGGAAGTGTCGAGCGGGTTGGCCAGGTACCCGAGGATCGGCTTCAGTTCATCGGCGTTGAACCGGCCGACGTCACGCGCCACGACCACGCGCTTGTCGGTCAGGAACGCCGGCGTCTGCGCTGCGTCGCTCACCTCGCGGAGCTCGTAGTCGTCGCCTTCGAACTCGTCGACCATCATCGCCCGGTCACCGTCACCGACGAGTTCGTCGACGAGTTCGTGGACTGCGGTCCGCAACACTGCTTCGTCGTTGCCGCTGAGGAGATGGGTCGCCATGGAGACCTCGATTCTTATCGCGTCCGCCGCCAGAACCGACATCCCCGTCCGGATCGATGCCATCGGCGCCGGTCCGCCCCCTGGTCGAGACGCGGCGTCGAACCAGCATCACACCGATCAGGAGCACGATCACGCCCCAGCCGATCCACGCCCACCGCGGCTCCGGCTCGAGCCGAGCACCGAGCACCGCGACCGTGTCGACCCACCGGGTTCCCACTCGCGCCGGAAACATCAACACCGGCGCGGTCGGCGGCACCCATCCGGCCAGCAGGCCGGCGGGCAACCCGTACAGCATCACCATGCCGGCGACCGGCACCGCCAGCAGGTTCGCTGGGACACTGACGAGCGGCAGCCTCCCGAACACCAGGACGCTCGGGAGGACCACGCCGACCTGCGCTCCGAGTGTGACACCGAGTGGGAGTGCCAGCGGGCCGAGCCAATCGAACCGCCGAGCCAGCCAAGGGCCCACGGTGCACACCCCCGCCGTCGCCCCGACCGAGAGCCAGAACCCGATCGACCACACGAGCAGCGGGTCGACGAGGGTCAACATCCCCACCGCGAGCGCGAGTAACCGGACCGGCGTCCGTTCCCGGCCGCGCACGTACGCCGTCGCCGAGAGCCCCGCCATGACCCCGGCGCGCAGGATCGACGGTTCGAACCGTGTCAGGGCGACGAACCACGCGATCACGGCGACCGACACCACCCACCGAGCCGTCGGCCGAAGCCGTACGAGCAGCGGCCCGCAGGCAGCGAGGACGAACGACACGTTCTGTCCCGAGACCGCCGTGAGGTGGGACAAGCCGCTCGCCCGGAAGCGATCGATCATCTCGCGCGGCTGATCGCGGTCGTCACCGATGACCAGACCGCGGAACAGGGCCCCGTCCGGCTCGGGCAACGCCGTGGCCGCCCGTTCGATCGAGGAGCGCACCCGGTTCGATGCCCGAGCCACGGGTCCGCCCGGATCGACGTCGCTCGCCCAGTCCAACTGGAACTCCCCGACGACGTGCTGCCATGCGACCCGGCCCGCCCGCTCCGCGTCGAGCAGCCGTCGCTCGCCGCTCACCGTGACCCACTCGCCGCCACGCCATGTGTCAATCCGCAGCTGCTGGGCTCTCCCCCGCGACCACATCTCGAATCGCTCGCCGTCGATCTCCAGGATCACGCGGGTGCTCGACGGGTACGGCTGCGGGTCGTCGACGATCCGCGCCCACCCGTCGAAACGACCGACACGGTCCGGAGCCAACCCGGCCCAGGACTGCTCGGACCGCATCGCCCCCGCTCCGACGAGGACGAGCGCCACCAGCACCCATCGCGGCGACCGCAACGCAACCCCGCCGACCACTGCCGACACCGCACCCAACGCGAACGAGCCGGACCAGACGGCGAGGACGAGCGCAGCGACGACCGCGATGACCTCGGCATCGGTCAGCCACCACCTGCTCGCTTGGTCCGATCGCCACCCCTGCGGACCGCCGATGCCATATCCTGTGGGCGTCGTGACCTCGTTCACCCCCGTCCCCCCTGGCGCTCGCCCCGCGGCGTACCACGAGCAGCCGTCCGGCCCGCTCGTCGAAGGCCCGCGCTGGTACCGATCGCGCATCCGCACGTTCGGCCCGTTCGTCGCGTTGATCGTCCCGGGCATCGTCGGTGCCATCGCCTTCTGCTCGCTGCGATGGTTCGACTCGGCGTTGAGCGGGGCGATCGGGCTGATCGGTGGCGTGTTCGCCGCTCCCGGACTGCTCGCCGCAGGTGCGCCGTTCGGAGACCGCGACATCTACCCCGTCGCCGTGATCGCGTCGGGGTTGCTCTGGTTGCTCGTCGGATTCCTCGCGTCGCGACGAGCGACGCGCAACCCCATGGCGACCTGGGGTGACTTCTGGCGGCACTACGCGTGGCTGTGTGCTGGCGTCTGGGTGGGCGCGGGCGCCGCCCTCGTGATCTCGGCGCTGACCATCTCCGACTCGCTGATCTGAGCCGCCCGACTGCGCCGGTCGGATTCGACGCGGTCACACGGTCACCAGGTCGCGGAGGGCGGCGAGCTTGGCGGGGCCGATGCCGGGGACCCGGACGAGGTCGTCGACGCTCGCGAAGGGCCCGTTGCGGTCCCGCTCCGTGACGATCGCCGTCGCCGTGGCCGGGCCGACGCCGGGCAGCACGTCGAGCTCCTCCGCCGTCGCTCGGTTCACGTCGACCGGACCCGGCGGTTCGGCTGTGGCGTCTCCGGCGACAACGACCAGCTCCTGCGGTACTCGTTCACCGAGGAGCGGGACGTAGATCCGGGTGCCGTCGGTGACGGGGGAAGCGAGGTTCACGGCGTTCGCGTCGGCCCCCTCGACCGGTCCGCCTGCTGCAACGAGCGCATCTCGAACCCGCGCGTCCGGGCCCAGTTCGTGGACGCCGGGCGCCACGACGGCGCCGGCGACATGCACGAGGATCGCCGACGGGGCATCGGTGGTCGGCGGGCTCGGCGTGGTCGATGGCAGCTCGGTGGTCACGGCAACCGCCTGCGGCAAGGTCGCCTCCGTCGTCGGCGGCGGCATGCGCACCAACCAGTAGCCACCGAACACGACGATCACGGTCGCCGAGGACGCGGCGAGCAGTCGCCCGACTCCGAACCATTCGACCCAGGCTCGGACGCGATCACTCGGCGTCCGGGGTGGGACGGGTCTCGACAGTGGTTCCACGATCGGCCTCCTCGACCGGCGGTGCGCAGCGCGCAACATCAACGGGAGGGAGTCGGTGGGACCACGCTACCGCCGCGGGCGCCGTGGCCACGATGGAGGCGGAGTTCCGCGAGGTCGTGTCAGCGCGGTGAGCCCGAGGAGGCCGCTCGCCAGAACGCCCGGTAGCTCGGGTACTCGATCGCGTCGGTCACCCACCCCGAGCGCACGAGTTCATCGTGCAGCTTGGGCAGGTTCCGCCACGGCACGCCCATGTCGACATGGTGGGCCAAGTGCCAGCCGGTGTTGTACGGCACCATCCAGTAGCGCGCCAACCGGTGCTGGCGAACGACATGGGTCGTCAGTCGCCGATCACGCGACCGGGTCATCCCGCCGTGCTCGGCGATCGAACGCAAGCGGTTGGAGACCTTCCAGAGCGTCGACCACGACAGGATCCACACGACGTACGCCAGCGGTCGCATGAAGAGGATCGACGTGCCGAGCATGATCGACTGAACAGCGAGGATCTGCATCGCCTCCGTGCGGCCGTGCCGAAGCGAGAAGTAGAGGCCCTTGAAGTTCTTGTAGGCGCTGTTGCCGAGGAGGTCCCGCTTCAGCTTGCGATGCCACGAGTCCCGTGGAACCGGATAGCCGGCATACAGCGAGGCGTCGGGCTCGTCGGGGCCCATCTCGTCTCGGTGATGAGCGAAGTGGGCTCGGCGGTAGGCGAGCATCGCCTGATAGGTCGGGTACGCGAGCAGCCAGCGGCCGACGGCATCGTTCCATCGGCGACTCGTGAACAGCAGCCGATGCGCCGCCTCGTGAGCGAGGATGTTGAGGCACACGTGACCGCGCGCCATCAGCACGAACGCAAGCAGATAGGCCCACCAGGTGTTGATCCACGCCGCGGCGATCACGACACCGAAGGACTGCAGCAGCGCGCCGAGCACGGTGAGTGCGTTGCGCGCGTTGGGGATCCGGCGCAGTTCGTCGCGCAGTTCGCGTACCGGTTTGGCCCGCTCGTTGAGCCGGTCGGTCGGCAAGACATCGGGCAACGCGCTCGCTGTCGGCGTCATCGTGCGCATCGGCGCAGTCGCGGTTCCCGTCATGCCCCGATGTTACAGGATCAGATCGAGGCGATCAATCTGTGTGTCGCGCTCGGCGGCGCAGACGTCAGTACAGACGAGCAGTCAACTGACGCCGATACTCCGCGGTGCGAGGATCGGTGGGGCCCATCAACTCGAGCAGGTCGACGTACTTCTGGCGCGCATCGTCGTCGTGCTTGACCTGATCGAGCAACGCAGTGAGCTGAGAGTCGTAGTCGTCCTGCGGCGCCTCCCCCACCCTGGCGAGTGCCGCCACGTGACGGGTGCGGTCGGACTCCGGGATCCGGCCGAGCAGCGCGAGTGCCTCGTCGTTGTTGCCCTCGGCGACCAGCAGTTCGGCGAGCGCGACGATCGCGTCCTCGTTGGCGGGCTCCATCGACAGCGCGATGCGCAGGCTCCCCTCGTCACCGGCCTCGATCAACTCGCTGACCGCCACTTCCTCCTGCGACGGCAGCAACCCGTCGACGAACTCCTTGACGGAGTGTTCCGGGTACGAACCCATGAACCCGTCGACGACCTCACCGTTCTTGAGGGCGTAGACCGCAGGAATCGACTGCACCTTGAATGCCTGGTTCAGGCCAGGGTTCTCGTCGACGTTGATCTTCGCCAGGACGACCTTGCCGTTCGTCTCGTCGATCACCTTCTCGATGATCGGACCGAGGGTCTTGCACGGTCCGCACCACGGCGCCCACAGGTCGACGA
>JBAWHL010000167.1:0-3706 GCA_049593815.1 Ilumatobacteraceae bacterium
CCCCTTTTCGTACTCTCGGGCGGGAACTGTTCCCGCCCCGGAGTACGAGAACGAGGCGGAGCACCAGAACGAGGCGGAAGCGAGGCCGGCCGATCATGATCACCCCCCAGATCGACGAGCAACCGAGCCAGCAGGGGTGGGTCGACTCCCATTGCCACATTCACGACGAGCGGATCCCCGACGGCAGCGATGGCGCGGTCGCCGCCGCGGCAGCCGCCGGTGTCACCACACTGGTCACGGTCGGTTGCGATCGAGCGACGTCAGAGGCAGCGATCGCCGTCGCCGCACGCCACCCCGAAGTGTTCGCCACCGTCGGATTGCACCCGCACGATGCGGTCAACGGGGTCGACACGATCGTCGATCTCCTCGACACCCCCGGCATCGTCGCCGTCGGCGAGGCCGGCCTGGACTACTACTACGACCACTCACCGCGCGAGCTCCAACAGCGGGCATTCGCCGAACAGATCCAACTCGCGAACGATCGTCAGCTGCCGTTGGTGATCCACACACGTGACGCCTGGGACGACACGTTCGCCGTGCTCGCCGACGTCGGCGTCCCCGAGACCACGATCCTGCACTGCTTCACCGGCGGCCCGGACGAAGCACGCCGGGCGCTCGACATCGGGGCCATCTTGTCCTTCTCGGGGATCGTCACCTTCAAGGGGGCCCCCGAGGTGCAGGCCGCTGCAAACCTGTGCCCGCTGGACCGGATGATGGTGGAGACCGACAGCCCGTACCTGGCGCCGCTGCCCCACCGAGGAAAGCCCAACCGTCCGGCATGGGTTCCTCACGTCGGCCAGTTCATCGCCGACCTCCGCGACGTCCCCGTGGCCGACATCGCCACGGCGACCGCCGACAACGCACGTCGAGCCTTCGCCCTCTCCTGAGACGAACGGCGCCACGATCCGGCGTCACGACACCTCACGAGCGACTCCCGGACGCCACAACTGCAACCACTCTCCGTGGCCACGTGGACCGCTCATGACGCCAGAGGTGACAGCAGCCGATACGCTGACGCGCCCTCATCCGACGCGCCGGCAGACTCCCCAGTTCACCCTGCCGACACGACCGGAATGACGATCCGAGACACGATGGCACTCACCGACACCGACCGCCGCCGATTCTTTCTGGCGACGACGCTCACGCTCCTGGCATTGCCCGCGCTGTGGTGGGCGAACCGGTCCGAGCATTCGACCGCACCCGGCATCGCCGTCGCTGGTGTCGACGTCGGTGTCGACGTCGGGGCCGACCACGACGGCGACGCACCGGGGTCCACCGGCACCATCGACGCTCGAACCGACGAGCAGCCCGAAACCGGAGAAATCTCTCCGGTCTTCCTCGACGGACCGAGCAGCGCTGCCGGCGCAGGCCTCTCCGAGGTCGCCGTCCCCGCCCGTCCTGCCGTCGCTCGCATCTTCGCCGACGCCACGTTCCGCAGCGACATCGGTGGCTCCAGCTCGTGTGTCGTCCCCGGCGTCGTGAACGGCCGGACCGTGACCATCGTCAACCTCGACAACGGCCGCTCGGTCCCCTGCACGACCACGCTCTCGCTCAGCAGCGAGTCGGGCCAGGTCACGCTGCACAGCACCCTGTTCGCTCAACTCGCGGACCTCACCGACGCTCCGATCCACGTCGAGATCCGTCGGTGACCCACTCGCGACCGGCGATTCGCGAGCTGCTCGATTCTGCGTCGCTCGCACCGCGACGTGACCTCGGCCAGAACTTCGTCGCTGACCCCAACACCGTGCGGCGGATCGCCGACCTGGCTCGAGTCGGGCCGGAGGATCGGGTCGTCGAGATCGGTGCCGGGCTCGGATCGTTGACGCTCGCGCTGGCCGACTCTGGTGCCGAGGTGACCGCCATCGAGGTGGACCGTGGCGTCGTTCCGGTGTTGCGCGGTGTCGTCGCCGACCGACCGAACGTGCGCATCGTCGAGGCCGACGCGATGCACCTCGACTGGACCGACCTGCTCGCCGGACACGACGGTTGGGTGCTCGTCGCAAACCTCCCCTACAACGTCGCGACCCCGCTGATCTGCGACCTGCTCGACACCGTGCCCGCGATCGCCCGCATGCTCGTGATGGTGCAGCGCGAGGCCGCGGAACGGTTTGCCGCAGTGCCGCGAACGTCCGCGTACGGCGCGGTCAGCGTCAAGGCCGCGTACTGGGGCACGGCGAAGGTCGTCGGCCACGTGCCCGCCTCGGTGTTCGTGCCGCGCCCGAACGTCGAGTCCGCGCTCGTCGAGATCACGCGCGGCACCCCGCCCGACACCGACGCAGCCGCACTGTTCGCGCTCGTGCGCGCCGGGTTCGGCCAGCGCCGCAAGATGCTGCGCCGATCACTCGCTGCCATCGTCGCTCCCGAGACCTTCGCCGCGGCGGACGTCAGCCCGACCGCACGCCCCGAGGAACTCGACGTCGACGACTGGTGCCGCCTCACCGACGCGCACCTCGCCGCCTCCTGAACCGACCCCCGCCCGACTCCTCCTGCCGTTTTCGTACTCCCGGGCGGGACTGGTTCCCGCCCGGGAGTACGAAATGGGGCGGGCTCCGCTGTGGTGGGTCGAGCGAGCTAGCTTCGGGTCGGTGCAGCCGGGTGACGTGGAGATTCGCCGGATGCGTGCCCACGCCAAGCTGACGTTGTCACTGCGTGTCACCGGCGTCCGCAACGACGGGTTCCATCTCATCGACGCCGAGATGGTCAGCCTCGACCTCCACGACGTCCTCACCATCGACCCGAACCGCACCGGGCTGAGCGCCATCGGCCCCTTCTCCGACGGCATCGCCCTCGACGAATCGAATCTCGTCACCCGGGCCCTCCGCCTCGCCGAGGCCACCGCGCACGTCGAACTCGACAAGCAGATCCCCCACGGCGGTGGACTGGGCGGCGGATCCAGCGACGCCGCGACGATCCTCCGATGGGCCGGGATCGACACCTCCACCGAATCCCTGACGAGAGTCGCACACCTCGGCGCCGACATCGCGTTCTGTCTCGTCGGCGGCCGAGCCCGCGTGCGCGGCATCGGCGAGATCGTCGAACCACTCCCCCACGTCGATCGGACCGTCACGCTGATCATCCCCCCGATGTCGGTCAGCACCCCGGCGGTGTACCGAGCATGGGACACGCTCGGCGGACCGACCGCCGACGGCCCCAACGACCTCGAACCCGCCGCGCTCACGGCCGCCCCCGAATTGCGACGCTGGCGAGACGCCATCGGCGAACGGATCGGCCGTCCACCCACCCTCGCGGGTAGCGGAGCCACCTGGTTCGCTGTGGGCGAACACCAAGACGCCCTCACCGACTTGGTCGACGAGGGCGTACGAGTGGTGGTGGCACGAACCGTGCCTGCCGATGTGGCAACGAACCGCACACCCTGATCCGCCGAACCGACGCCACAGCGTGGGGCGGGGAACGATGGGGACCGGCGACAGGCTCGCTGATGCGGATGTTGCTACTTGCGACGCTGGTGGCGCGTGCGGCGGAGCATCTTCTTGTGCTTCTTCTTCCGCATGCGCTTGCGACGCTTCTTGATCAGAGAACCCATAAGGCGGGCCACGCTATCGGCCGTGGCAAGACCTGCCACGCGAGATACGGTGACCGTACGGACATTTCCAGACAGTCCGGGGTCGTCTAATGGTAGGACAGCGGTTTTTGGTGCCGCGTGTAGGGGTTCGAATCCTCTCCCCGGAGCCATGAGCGTTTCCGC
>JBAWHL010000168.1:0-19352 GCA_049593815.1 Ilumatobacteraceae bacterium
GCAGCGGCGTCTCCGGTGTGACGACGTGATGCACGAGGTTGAACGCGTCGGGGGGACCCGACTGCGGTTCGACGCAGGTCGCATGATCGGGCTCGTCGAACACGACCCAGTGGTCGCAGTCCGATTCGACACGCACGACACGCGCCGTCGGCCGGTCGTAGTGCAGCGTGACCGGTTCGTCGTTGCGGAAGCAGTCGTCCCAGGGTCCGTCCGACGGCGTCACCAAGTCGCCATTGGGGATGCCGAACGCGTCGCGCCGATACATGGTGGTCGGGGAGAAGTCGAGGCGTGTCGGCTTGCGGAACCAGGGATGCCAGCCGATCTCGGCTGGGAACGCTCCCGACACCGTCGACACCACCAGCTCCAGGTCGATCCGATGCGCCGACAGAGCGATGTGCTGGCGTACGGAACCGGCGAAGGGCCAGTCCAGCGCACCGAGGAGTTCGGCGGTGATGGTGAGCTCGGTTGCCGTCTCGTCGACGACCGTCCATGCTCGATCGTGGACCGTGCCGTGGATGCTGTGCGCCCGGTTCGGGTCGTCGACGGTGCCGTCCGTGCCGCGTCCACGACTGTTGATCTCGAGCTGATGGTCGACCCCTGCGAAGGCGAATCGACCCTGGCGGATCCGCCCGGCCCACGGCGCCATCGGGAACATCCCCCAACCCATCGCGTGCGGCTGTTCGGTGTGGGGGACGTCGACCAGCAGGGGCTGTTCGCCGACGGTGATCTGACCGATTCGGCCGCCAGCGGCGACGTCGACATCGACCACGACCTCGCCTGCGGTCAGTCGGCGGGTCGATTCGGGTTCGTGCATTGGGCGATACTGCCCCGATGCGAGCATTGGTGCAACGCGTGGCGCGAGCCACGGTCACGAGCAGGCCGTCAGCGGACGCGGCATGGGAGACATCCGGATCGATCGGTGCGGGCCTCTGTGCCTTCGTCGGGGCGACACACGCCGACACCGCAGCCGAGGCCGACCGTCTTGCCGACAAGCTGTGGGGGCTGCGGATCTTCGACGACGACGATGGCGTGATGAACCGCTCGGTCGCCGATGTCGGTGGTCAGGTGCTGGTGGTGAGTCAGTTCACGCTCTACGGCGACACGGCGAAGGGTCGTCGCCCGAGTTGGATCGCCGCCGCTCGGCCCGACGTCGCTGAACCCCTCGTCGACCGTGTCGTCGAGGCGCTTCGGGGTCTCGGTGCAACCGTCGCGACCGGCAGGTTCCGCACCGACATGCAGGTCGACCTCGTCAACGACGGCCCCGTCACCCTCATGCTCGAGATCGACCCACCGGCGCGATGAACCGTCGCTCGACGACGGCGCGCTGAGGCGGTCTACGCCGGCGAGATGGCGGCGCGGCGTTGGCGGGCGTCGAGCGCGATCGACGCAGCGAGGACGAGCACCAGAGCGACGATGAACGGGGCGTTGCCGAGGTTGGTGTACCAGGTGAAGCCGTCGCGGAGCTGCAGCTCGGCGTGGATCACGCGCTGCTCACTGACCGCAGTTCGCTGCAGGACGTCGCCGTCGGAGTCGACGATCGCGGTGAATCCGGTCGGTGCCGCTTGAGCGACCCAGCGCCCGGTTTCGACGGCGCGGAGCCGGCTCGAGGCGACCTGCTGGGTCTGCACGATCGTGCCGGTGTAGCTGGCGCCGTTCGTCGGGTTCAGGATGGTCTCGGCGCCCTCGCGGACACTCTCCTGAGCCCGCCCGGCGAAGAACACCTCCCACGAGATGACGACCCCGAGACGCGTGCCGTCGGGAAGGTCGAGGTACGCGGGCTCGGTGCCGGCGATCGCGTCCCGACCGATCTGCTCGACGGGGGCACCGACGGCTTCCAGCAGTCCTCGCAGCGGGACGTACTCACCGAACGGCACGCGGCGGACCTTGTCGTACCGGGCCGAGATCGTGCCATCGGGCAGCACCAGGACCTGGGAATTGATGCGGCGGGTGCCGTTCATCCGCTCCTCGGTGATGCCGACGGCGATCGGCGTGTCGAGACGCTCGGCCTCGTCGGCGATGGCCTCGTGGACGCTCGACCCCTCGAACGTCCGCACGTCGACGGTGTTCTCCGGCCAGAGGACCAGGTCGAGATCGGCGTCGGCGCTGATCGCGCGGGTCGCCTCCAGGTGCCGCTCGGTGACCTCTCTCGACGGCACCTCGAGCGCACTCGTGCCCTGTTCGCCACCACCCTGCACCGCGGCGATCTGCAGGGTCTCGCCGGTGTCCGCCCCGCGCGGGGCGACCACGGTGAGCACGAGGATGCACAGGATCACCCCGAGTGCGATCGGGGCCTGCGGCGACCGGTCCGCGGCGAGCGCAGCGCCCTCGGATCGACGCACGCGCTCGACGATCCGCGGTGTGATCGCGACGATCGCGGCGCCGAGCTGGAAGACGATCCAGGTGAGCAGGATGACACCACCGACACGCACGACGCCGAGGAGCGGGCCACCGACCTGCGACATGCCCAGCGTCGCCAACGGGATGCCACCGAACGGGAACGAGAACCGCAGTGCCTCGGCGAGCGCATGGGCGGCGGGGCCGCCGATGACACCCCATGGGCCCGCAGGTGAGACCCAGGCGGCGAACATGTGGAGCGCCGCGAAGACCGAACCGGCGACGATGTACCCGGGCAGGGTCAGCTGGTACATCCAGGCCATGCCGAGGTACATCCAACCGACGCCGAACAGGTAGCCGTTCCACATGCGGGAGCGGCGGCTCGGTGCTGCTCGAAGCGAGATCTCGAAGAGCACGACGCCGATCAGGGCGAGCGGCCAGAACCCCCACGGGGGCATGGAGAGCGCGACGAGTGTGCCCGAACCCAGCGCGAGCGCGGGGTTGGCGAGGCGCGCGTGCAGCGCCTGCGGTTCAGGGCTCTCGGTGCTCAAGCGGAGATGACGAGGTTGACGACGATGCGTTCAGCGGTCGACCCGAGCGGGTGACACGCGAACAGCGTGGCCGTCTGCGAATTGGAGGGATAGGTGATCCAGAGTGCATCGGGCTTGACGATCTGGGTGCCGGTGACGAGGTACGTGTAGGTGCCGGACTCGGTGGTGAACACCACGGGGTCCCCCGCTTCGAGTTGATCGAGGTGGCGGAATTCGGCGTCGTGGCTGGTCCGGTGTCCGGCGACGACGACATTGCCGATCTCGCCCGGCATCGCCGAGCCGGGCCAGTGACCGGGGCCCCGATCGAGCGTGGTGAGGCGAATGCCCTCTTCGAGGGTCGTGTCCAGTCCGATCTTGGGAATGGACAGCTGCCCGATCGGCGGATTGTTCTCGGGGGCCCGCGCGTCCTGCGGGGGCGGGATCGGGTCGGTCATCTGCCGCGGCGGCAGGGTCGTGGTCGTGGTGGTCGTCGTGGTGGAGGTCGTGGTCGTCGTGGAGGACGAGGTCGTGGTCGTCGGTGTGGTGGTGGTGACCGCGGTGTCGGGTGCGGCGGCCACCGCCTCGTCGGTGCCGGAGCCGCCACAACCGGCCGCGCCGAACGCCAGCGACACGATCGCTGCGAGTCCTGCGACGGCGCGGCGACGGTTGCCGCCCCGCTGGAGGGCGAGCGCGCAGGACTCGATCATGCGTTCAATTCTGCCAGACGCCGGGCCGCAGCGCTCGCGTGGCCAGCGACGGCGGTCCCGGCGCGCACGCACGCGGGGATGCCGATGCCGCGGTAGGCGGCGCCGGTGACGAACACGCCGTCGGGAAGGGACTGCTCGACGCGGTCGACCCACGCGCGGTGATGCGGTCGATACTGAGCGAAGGCGCCGGGCCACCGCGACACACGAACGTCGAGCGGGTGGAAGGTCACGCCGAGGTGGACCGACAGGTCGGCGAGGACACCATCGAGAATTTCGTCGTCGGTGAGATGCATCACCTCGGCGCCGTCGCGCCCGAGCGAGACGCGGAGGATCTCCCCGCCACCCGGAGGTCGCCAGTGCGCCCACTTCTGGGATCCGAAGCTCGCGGCGGTGACGAGGCGTTGCACCGGTTTGGGGACGAGGTACCCGCTGAGGCCACGCAGTTCGGTGGGCCATTCGTCGGCGGGCACGTGGAGCGTGACCATCACGACGTCGGCACGTTCCGCCTGCGCGAGCAGTTCCGCGGCGTCGGGCGCAGCGGCGCGCAACGATGCCGCCGCGACATCCGCCGGTGTCGCGAACACGACCGCATCGAATGGTGCACCCGCGGAGCTCACCGAACCGGATGCGTGGACGGTCCAGCGGCCGGCCTCGTCCTGGACGACCGCGTCGACGGAGGTGCCCGTGTGGATGGTGGCGCCGGCGGCGGTGGCCGCCTCGGCGACCGCGTCGACGAGGGAGCCGATGCCGTGTCGAGGGCTGGCGAAGACGGGGCTGGCGGCGGCGGTCGCCGTACCTGCCTGGGTGCGACGCTGTCGACGAGCAGCGAGGAGCACGCTGCGACTGCCGGATGCGACGGCCGCGAGCTGGGGGACCTCGGCGAGGCTCGAGTTGTCGGTGTCGGTCGCGTAGATGCTGCCCACGAGCGAGTCGACGAGCCGCTCGTGCACCTCGTCACCGAAGCGGGAGCGGACGAACGCGCCGATCGAATCGGCATCGGTCGACGTGCGTGGCAACAGCGGTTCGATCGCCGCACGGGCCTTGCCGCGCCAGCTGAGGAGCCCGGTCCGGGCGAGCGGCCCGAGTCGGCCGGGAAGACCGAGCAGCAGACCGTCGGGAATCGGGTGCAATCCGTCGTACCAGACCGCGGCGCCGACGGGTTCGGGGCTCACGAGTTCGTCGCCGAGCCCGACTCGTTCGGCCAGCGCGATCGCCTCGGGGACCCGGGCGAGGAATGCATCGGCGCCTTCGTCGACGTGGTCCACACCGGCGAACGGTGAGGTGCCGATCCGACCGCCCACACGATTGGCACGGTCGAAGACCGTGACGTCGACGTCGTCGGTCTCCGCGAGATCCAGCGCAGTCGTGAGCCCGGCGATGCCGGCGCCGACGACCGCGATGCGGACGCGGTCGGTCATCGCGTCCATGCCTCGGCGAAGGGGCGACGGTCGGCCGGCATCACGCGGTGGGATCGGCGACGGGCGCAGCGAGTTCGCGGACGCGGGCGGCGAGGGCCGACATGATCGTCGGTTCGTCGTTGACGCACGCCGTGCGGTCGAAGTCGAGGCCGACCTGGGCGGCGCGGGCGGACGCTTCGATGTCGAGGTCGTAGAGCACCTCGAGATGGTCGGCGACGAACCCGCAGGCACACACGATCACACCGGCGTCGGTGCCGGTTCCCAGCTCGTCGATCACGGTCAGGATGTCGGGGCCGATCCACGGCTCCGGGGTGCGCCCAGCCGACTGCCAGGCGATCTGCCAGTCGTCGCCCTCGACCAGGTCGAGCCGGTCGGCGACGGCGAGCGCGGTCGATCGGAGTTCGTCGGGGTACGGGTCGCCGGTCGCGATGATCCGCTCCGGCAGCGAGTGGGCAGTGAAGAGCACGGTCACCGGTCCGGCGCGTCGGGAGCGCATCGCCTCGAGCCTGGCGGCGAGGTCGTTGGCGAGGAAGTCGACGAACGCCGGCTCCACGGCCCAGCTGTCGACCCGTGCGACCGGGACGGCGCTGCCCGCTTCGTCGACACCCTGGCGGACTCGTTCGTGATACTGGCCGACCGAGTAGGCCGAGAAGTGCGGCGCGAGCACGACACCGATGATCTGGTCGACGCCGGCATCGGCGAGGGCCCGAGCGGTCGTCTCGGCCTTGGGGTCGGCGTGCTTGAGACCGATCGCCACCTCGAAACGGCCGGGTTCCGCATCGTCGAGTTCGTGTTGCAGAGCGTCTCGTTGGCGTTCGGTCAGTTCGGCCAGTGGCGACACCCCGCCGATCGCCTCGTACCGGGCCGTCAGGTCGGCGAGCGCTTCCGGTGTCGGCGGTCGACCGCGGCGGATGTCGGTGTAGTACCGCTCGATTTCGTCGGGATGACGGGGTGTCCCGTACGCCATGAGGACGACACCGACACGATCGGGACTCCCGGTCGCGGTCATGTCGAGGTGCGGGTGCGTTCGTGGACGAGCTCGACGATCGCCGCGAGCACGCCGGGGTCGGTGTCGGGATTGACACCGTGGCCGAGATTGAAGATGTGGCCGGGGTGTTGCGAGCCGTCGGCCAACTCGTTGTCGCCCAACACCTGCACCGCACCGTCGAGGGCTGGCTGGAGGCCAGCGAGGACGAGGGCGGGGTCGAGGTTGCCCTGGACGACGAGGTCGTCGCCGAGGCGGGCACGGGCGTCGCTGATGCGGGTGCGCCAATCGAGACCCAGCACGGTCGCGCCGGTTCCGGCGAACGACTCGAGGAGATGATCGCAGCCGATGCCGAAGTGAACGGCGGGAGCATCGGGGTGGCGCCGTCGGAGCTCCTGGAAGACGTGCCGTGTGTGCGGCAGGACGAATCGGTCGTAGTCGCGTCGGCTGAAGGCGCCGGCCCACGAATCGAACAACTGGTAGGCGCCCGCACCGTGGCTCAGTTGTGCGTCGATGAACGTGATCGCGGACTCGGCGAGACGCTCCATCACCTCGTGCCACAGCACCTCGTCGGTGTGGATCAACGCCTTGGTGTGGCGGTAGTCCTTGCTGGGGCGACCTTCGATCAGGTAGCTGGCGACGGTGAACGGGGCGCCGGCGAACGCGAGCAGCGGCACATCGAGCTCGCCCACGAGGCGTTCGACCGTGGCGATCACGTAGTCGATGTCGTCCCATTCGAGCGGACGCAAGCGATCGATGTCGGCGCTGGTGCGGATCGGGCGCTCGGCCACCGGACCCGTGCCGGGGGTGACGTCGATCCCGAAGCCGACGGCGTGGGCCGGAACGACGATGTCGCTGTAGAGCACCGCCGCGTCGACGCCATAGCGAAGGACGGGTTGCAGCGTGATCTCCGCGGCCACGTCGGGCTGCTTGATCGCATCGAGGATCGAGCCCTCGCCGCGCACGCCGCGGTATTCCGGCAGGGAACGGCCTGCCTGACGCATGAACCACACGGGGGTGTGGCTGCCCGGTCGTCCGGTGGCGGCAGCGAGGAACGCTCCGTGCGGATCCGGCGACGACGTCGTGTTCACCGCGATTCGTGGCTCGGAGGTGGCGTCGGTGGAGGGCTCGACGGCAACGTCGGCGGAAGCGTCGTTCACGTGGAGCAACGCTATCGCTCGGTGTCAGATCCGGGCCGGGTCGGGGTCGTGACTTGGATCGCCGGGGATAGCATTTCATGACTCGTTATGACCCAGCAGCACCCAGATCTCGCTGACGAACAGGCATACATCGACCACGCCTACGACTGCTTGACCACCAGTCGCGAGGCCGCGTGGCGTCTCCGAGACCTCAGCGAGGCCGATCTGGGCGGCACGTTCCAGGCTCGGTTCGAACGCAACGCGTTCGACGAAGCTCTGCTCAAGCGTCTCGCCGACCTCGATCTCGGCGACGCCTCGCTCGTCTTCGGCCGGATCGACCGATCCGCGGAGTCCCCGGACGCCATCGAGAGCTTCCACATCGGTCGTCTGGCGGTCGCCGACGAGGACCGCGAACCGGTCGTGGTCGACTGGCGGGCACCGGTGGCCGAACCCTTCTACCGGGCGACGGGTCGCAACATGATGGGTCTGCGTCGACGTCGTCATTTCGCGGTCGAAGGTCGCCGGTTGCTCGGCATCGAGGACGAACTGTTCGGCGACGGTCACCTCGGGGTCGGCCACGACGATGGCCTCGACGAGGCGGGCGTCGGCATGGCTGCCGACGACGGCACCGGCCTGCGCGGCTACTCGACGCTGCTGGCAGCGCTCGAACGCGGCAGGACCGGAACGTTGGGTGACATCGTTGCCACGATCCAGGGTGAACAGGACGAGATCATCCGCTCGCCACAGCACGGGGTGCTCGTGGTGCAGGGAGGGCCGGGGACGGGCAAGACCGTGGTCGCGCTCCACCGCGCTGCGTACCTGCTCTACACGCACCGGTTTCCGCTCGAGGACCAGGGTGTGCTGGTCATCGGACCGAACCGGGTCTTCCTCCGCTACATCGAACGGGTGCTGCCGTCGCTCGGTGAGGCCGGCGTCGAGCAGGTCGTGCTCGCCGACCTCGTCCCCGGCGTCGAGTTCGCCCGCCCGGGCGATCGAGCGAGCGCCGACACGGACACCGCCGCTCGGCTGAAGGGCGACGCCCGGATGTCCGATCTCATCGATCAGGCCGTGAGCGACCGGGAACGTCCCCTGCGTCAGCCGTTGCAGATCCCGTTCCGCAAGGGGTACGTGCGGTTGCGTGTCGACGAGTCCGAGCGCATCGTGCGTGCCGCGCGGCGTCGGTTCCGGCGGCACAACAGTGGCCGTCGTTTCGTCGAGAACGAGCTCTGGGCTGCGCTCGCCAACAGCTACCCGGATCCCGAAGTCGGCGCCGGCGCCGTGAAGGAGACGCTGCGGACGACGATCGAGATCCGCGAGGCGCTCGATCGCATGTGGCCGATGCTCACCCCGGCGCAGTTGCTCCACGACCTGTTCGGGTCGAAGGCCCTGCTGAAGATGGCGGCGCGCGGTGTGTTCGACGAGTCCGAAGCGCTGGCGCTGTTCCGCCCCCGGTCGGAATCGGTCGACGACGTTCGCTGGACACCGGCGGACGTCGCGCTGCTCGACGACGCGCGCGACGTGCTCGGCCCGAAGCCGGCGCGCAACGGCAAGATCGACGAGTCCGACGAGATCCGCACCTACGGGCACATCGTGATCGACGAAGTGCAGGACCTGACCCCGATGCAGCTGAAGATGGCGACGCGGCGGTCACTCAACGGTGCGATGACGATCGTCGGCGACCTGGCACAGGCGACGGGGCCACTCGCTCCGACCGATTGGTCCGACGTGCTCGCGCATCTGCCGGATCGCAAGCCGTCTCGGGTGATCGGACTCTCGGTCGGATATCGCATCCCCGGTCAGATCATGGAACTGGCGAACAAGGTGATGGCTGCGGCGACCCCGTCGTTGCGGGCGCCCGAATCGGTCCGCGTCGGTGATGCCCTGCCGGTCGTCGTCCGTGCCGATGCCGTCGAGACGCTCGGCCGGTCGGTCGCCGCCGAGGTGCGGGCGCTGGTCGAGGAGCTGCCGTCGGCCAGCCTCGGCGTGATCGCATCCGACTCGATGATCGACGAGCTCTCCGAGCACCTGACCGCCGCGGGCGTCAACCACGGCACGGCGACGAGAACCGGCCTCGACGACGGGGTCACGTTGGTGCCCGTCAGCGTCGTGAAGGGGCTCGAACTCGATGCTGTGGTCGTCGTCGAGCCGTCCCGCATCGTCGCCGATCACGAGCACGGCATGCGCTCGCTCTACGTGGCGCTGACCCGTCCCACGCAGCGCTTGACGATCGTCCACGCCGACGATCTCCCCGCGCCGCTCCGCTGACCCCGAGGGGACGCGCTCGGGCGGCGGCTCAGTGGGCGGCGTCGTAGCGCTCGACGAGGTCGACGAGGATCGAGAAGGCCCGGTCGGCGTCGGCGGGGCGAATCCGGACGACGGACGTCCGCGCCATCGAGACCGAGGTGTCGATGCCGTCGACGAGGCCGGGGTCGGTCGCTTCGACGTCGGGACGGGCGGTTGCCCAGATCGCGTCGATGCGCAACAGCGTGGCCTGGTCGTGGTTGCCGTCCTCGGAGACCTGCGAGCTCAACTGGCTCATCTCCTCGGACAGTTGCGTCAGCAGTTCCGACGTCGACCCGACGATCGGTTCTGTCGTGGTCGGTGCGGCGGTCTCGTCGGGGGTCGCGTTGTCCGACGTGTCGTCACCGACCTCGACGACGGTCTCGGCGCACGCCGTGAGTGTCGCGACGGCCAGCGTGGCTCCGAGCGCGACGGTGGCGAGGCGCGTTGCCCTGCGGCTCACGAGGTGACCAGGATGCGTTCGCTGGCGAACGCGCCGACGCCGATGTGGCGTCCATCGATCTCGACGGTGAGCGTGCCGTCGGGCGAGGCCGCCGTGACGGTGCCGCGGTTGCCTGGCTGGATTGCGGAGGCCTCGAGGAACTCCAGCAGACCCGGCTCGAACTCGAGTTCTTCGGTGATGCGTCGCACGGTGAACGGTGACCCGATCTCCATGTCCGACAGCGGCGACGAATCGGGCGCCTCGTAATCGGACCCCGGAATCGGGTTGCCGTGCGGGCACGTGGTCGGCTCGCCGAGGAGTTCGTTGAATGCCCGCTCGACGGAGTCGCTCATGATGTGCTCCCACTTGCCGGCCTCGTGGTGGGCCTCGGCCCACGACAGCTTGAGGACGTCGGTGAGAAACACCTCGGCGAGGCGGTGGCGGCGAACGACTCGTTCACCGAGGCGGCGACCGGACTCGGTGAGGTGGATCCCGTCGTCGACGGTGATCAGGCCCTCGTTCTCGAGTCGCTTCATCATCTCGGACACGGCCGGGCGGGACACCTGGAGGCGTTCGGCGATCCGGGCCTGGATGACGTCGACGTCGTCCTCGTCCAACTCGAAGATGCACTCGCAGTACTCCTCGAAGGCGGGATGGTGTTCACCGCTCGCTGGCATGGCCGAGATCCTATCTCCGCCAGGCGACCGCGACCCCGCCGTTCGCGAACGATGCGCGAACCGGCCCGGTGTCGGCAAGTGACCAGCTGCGGCGCGTCACGTCACTGCTGGAGGCGGCGCAGCCAACTCTCGGCGTAGCGGAGGCGCCGTTCGAGTTGTTCGGTCGTCGCGGTCGCGACACGGGTCACGCCGGCGAGGCGGTTCATCTCGCCCTGCACCTTGGCGTGCGACCACGCCGTCATGTCGACGAGGCGCTTGGCGACGTGCGCGTTGCGGGTCCTGAGGTCGTCCTTGCGCTCGGCGACGCTCATCGAGCCTGCCGGGACCAGGCCGGCTGCCGTCGGGACCTCCGGCAGATCGAGGTTCAGCGACGGGTCGGCGACGAACATCGGCTCGGCGATCTCCAGCTCGTCGTCGTAGCGGTCCCCGCTGAGCTCGTCGGGGCTGAACGTCGGCTCGTACCGGATGCCCTCCTCGGTCACGGTGTGCACCGTGATGTCGGTCGCTGTCGACGACACGACCGCGAAGAGGGCGAGCTGCTCGGCGTCGTCGTCGGGGTGGGTCTGCGCATCGAGGCCGCCGTCCAGGCTGAACTCGTCCCCGTCGTCGTCCTGTCCAGGTGGCCGCAAGACGTGGCGCCGGGCCTCGGCGATCTCGAACGCATGGGTGCGCAGGCGGGGGTCGTCGGGGATGTAGACGTACGCCTTCTGGCTGGGCCGTCCGGCCTGCCAGCGCACGAAGCGGCCGACGGCCTGGCGGAAGAACAGCTCGGTCGACGTCGTCGTGGCGAACACGCCCACGCGCAGCCGCGGAATGTCGACACCCTCCGACACCATTCGGACCGCGACCAACCAGGGGCGATCGTTCTGGGAGAACTCGGCGATCTTCTTCGAGGCGCCCGGATCGTCACTGACCACCACGTCGGCGGGAACCTGGAACCGGTCGCGCAGCAGGCGAGCGATGGCTTGGGCGTGGTCCTGATCGATCGCGATCACCAGTCCACCGGCCTCGCGGTGCGTCTGACGGATCTCGCGCAGCTGTTCGTTGGCGCGAGCGAGCACGCTCGGCATCCACTCGCCCTCGAGGCTCAACGCGGTGCGGAGCCGCATCGACATCTGGTCCTTGGTGAGTTCGTCCTGGAAGCTGGCGTTGATCACATCGCCTGCGGCGGTCGTCCACTCCATCTCGCCGTCGACCCGAGGGAAGTAGACCGGCCGGACGACGCCACCGTCACGCAGGGCGTCGGCATAGCCGTAGGTGTAGTCGGCGTGGGCCATGTCGCCGTCGCCGCCGCTCGCGTCGTAGCGAACGAACGGGATCTGCACCGAGTCGCTGCGAAACGGTGTGCCCGACAGGGACAGCCGTCGCTCGGCGTGTGCGAAAGCGGTGCGGATCGAGTCGCCCCAGGCCTTCTCGTGGCCGGCGTGGTGGATCTCGTCGAGGATGACGAAGCCGCCGGCGGACAGCCCGGCCAGCTTGGTCGCGGTGTTGCCCGTGGCGATCTGCTGGTACGTCGTGACCAGGCCGTGGACATCGCGTGCGAGCCCGTCGTTCGGGCTCCAGTCGGGGTCGAGTTGCAGTCCGAGCCGGTGGGCAGCGAGCGACCACTGCACCTTGAGGTGGCTGGTCGGGGCGACGACGACGAGTGTGCGTGGATCCTCGGCGAGGCTGGCACGGGCGCACGTCAGCGCGAACGTCGTCTTGCCGGCACCCGGGGTGGCGACGGCGAGGTAGTCGGGGTCCGCGCTCGACCTGAACTGTTCGTACGCGGCACGTTGCCAGGGTCGCAGGGTCACGGTCGGCATCGGCCCACCGAGTCTGTCGGCCGCGCCCCCGCCCGACAACCGCCGTCGCGCAATCCCCGCCCAGACCCCCATCCCTCCACCCCCACCCCGACAACCGAAATTCTGAGCCAGGATTGCGCCTGGCGCAACGGTCGCTCAGAATTTCGGGCTGGGGTCCGGCGGTCGGGTCGGAAATGTCGGGGGTGGGGGCGGAGGCGGCGGAGTACGGTGACGGGTGATGTCTGACCGCTGAGTTGTCCACCGTCCACTCGTTTTCTCGGAGGTGCCTCATGGCCGCGTCACTCATCACCCGTTCTCTCACCGTCGTCCGCGGGCCGCTCGTCGTGCTCGATGCGGTCGATCTCACGCTCGCCCCCGGCCATCGCGTCGGGTTGATCGGCCCGAACGGCGTGGGCAAGTCGACGCTGCTCGGCGCGCTCGCTGGACGGGTGCCGCTCGACTCGGGCTCGATCGAGGTCGCTCCGCCGACGGCGAACATCGGGTTGCTGCCGCAGGAGCCCGAACGGTCCGAATCAGAGCTGGTGGTCGACTTCCTCGCGCGGCGCAGCGGCGTCGCGGCGGCCCAGGTGGCCCTCGACGAGGCGACGACCGCGCTCGCTGCGGGCGACACGGGGGCCGATGACCTCTATGCCGATGCACTCGAACGCTGGCTGGCGCTGGGAGCTGCCGACTTCGAGGCTCGAGTCGGCGAGGTCTGGGCCGAGTTGGGCCTCGATCCCGCGCTGCTCGATCAGACGTCCGCGTCACTGTCGGGCGGTGAGGCAGCACGGATGTCGTTGGCGTCACTGTTGTTGTCGCGCTTCGACGTGTTTCTGCTCGACGAACCCACCAACGACCTCGATCTCGACGGTCTCGCTCGGTTGGAACGCTGGGTGCTCGGATTGGATGCGCCGGTCCTCCTGGTCAGCCACGACCGCACGTTCCTCGAACGGGTGATCACCGACGTGGTCGAGATCGACCATCACTCGCATCGTGTCGCGCACTTCGCCGGTGGCTGGTCGGCGTACCTGGCCGAACGGGAGATCGCCCGCGAGCACGCCCAGCAGCGTTTCGAGGAGTACGACGCCAAGCGTTCCGCATTGGAGAACCGGGCGCAACGGGAGCGGGAATGGGCGTCACAGGGCCTGTCCAAGGTGCGCAACAGTGGTGAGTCGGACAAGTTCATCCGCCACTACCGCAAGAACCAGACCGAGCAGCTGGCGGGCAAGTCGGCCCGCACACAGAAGGCAGCGGAACGACTCGAGGTCGTCGAGGAGCCCCGGGAGGCCTGGGAGTTGCGCTTGACGATTCCGACGCTCGGTCGCAGTGGCGACGTGGTCGCAACGGCTCGAGCGGCGACCGTCGAGCGAGGGGGGTTCACGTTGGGCCCCGTGGATGTCGACCTTCGACTCGGTGATCGGCTTGCCCTGGTCGGGGCGAACGGCAGCGGCAAGACGACCTTGATCGGGTTGTTGCTCGGCCGTGTCGAGGCGACATCGGGAACGGCGGGACTCGGGTCCAGCGTGGTGGTGGGGGAGATCGAGCAGGCGCGTTCGGAGCTGTTGGGTGAAGACTCGCTCGTCGAGGCGTTCATGGCGGCGACCGGCTTGTCGGTTCCCGATGCCCGCACGCTGCTTGCCAAGTTCGGTCTGGGTGCCGAGCACGTCCGTCGGGCGGCTGGCACCCTGTCGCCGGGGGAGCGGACGCGGGCGTCGCTCGCGCTGCTCATGGCCAACGGTGCCAACCTGCTCGTCCTCGACGAGCCGACGAACCATCTCGACATGGCCGCCATCGAGCAACTCGAACAGGCACTCGACACGTTCGCCGGCACGGTCATCCTCGTCACTCACGATCGGTCCCTGTTCGACCGGGTTCGCCTCACTCGGACATTCGACATCGCCGCCGGTCAGATCACCGAGCGATGAGCGAACCATCCGCATCCGGTGCATTCGCTCATCGCTGAGGTGATGGTGTCGGGAGGCGGGGTCTGCGATGAGCGAACCCCCCGTATCCGGTGCATTCGCTCATCGCTGCGTGCGGTGACCACGGCAACTCCATGACACCCGCTGGATAGGTTGAGCGGCATCGCTGATCACGAGGTGCTCCGGGCGTTCTCGCCGGCCGTGGGGGAGTGGTTCGCGGCGTCGTTTCCCGAGCCGACACCCCCGCAGGTGTTGGGTTGGCCGCACATCGTCGACGGCGAACACACGCTCATCTGCGCGCCGACGGGATCGGGCAAGACACTCACGGCGTTCCTCGCGTCGATCGACCGGCTCACGACGACGCCGCGCCCCGAGGAGCGCTCGCATCGCACGCGAGTCCTCTACATCTCCCCGCTGCGAGCGCTGGCGTTCGACATCGAGAAGAACCTCCGGGCGCCCTTGATCGGCATCGGGCTGGCTGCTGAACGACTGGGTGAGGGCTTCGTCGCTCCCGAGGTGGCGATGCGCACCGGTGACACGCCGGCGAACGAACGCCAGAAGCTGATCCGGCGTCCGCCCGACCTGCTGATCACCACACCCGAGTCGCTGTACCTGATGCTCACGTCGTCGGCTCGCGAGACCCTCGCGGGCGTCGAGACCGTGATCATCGACGAGATCCACGCGATGGCGACCACGAAGCGCGGCGCGCACCTGATGCTCACTCTCGAACGACTCGAGGAGGTCACGGACCGACCACCGCAGCGGATTGGCCTGTCGGCGACGCAGCGCCCGCTGGAAGAGGTGGCGGAGTTCCTCGGCGGATACGAGGCGCCGGGCCGGAAGCGTCCGGTCCAGATCATCGACGCGGGCATCCGCAAACCGCTCGAGGTCGAGGTCGTCATCCCGATCGAGGACATGTCGACCATCGGCGAGGTGAAGGTCGAGCTGACGCCCGGCCCTGCGAGCGCGGCGTTCACCGAGCGACGTACATCGATCTGGCCGAGCATCTACCCCGAGATCCTCACGCGGATCCTCGCCAACCGCAGCACGATCATCTTCTGCAACGCTCGTCGCGCCGCCGAACGCCTCGCGGCGAAACTCAACGAGCTGTACGACGAACAGCAGTGGGCCGAGCACGCCGATGGCGACGTCCTCGAACCGTTCGACGAGCGAGACGTTCGCGAGCGGAGCAGCACCGACGTCCCGCTCGTGATGGCCCATCACGGCTCGCTGGCGCGCGAACAGCGCGTCGTCATCGAGGACCGCTTGAAACGCGGCGACCTGCGGGCGATCGTCGCCACATCGTCGCTGGAACTCGGCATCGACATGGGAGCGGTCGACCTCGTCATCCAGGTCGAGTCACCGGGAGCGGTGAGCCGTGGTCTCCAGCGCATCGGTCGCGCCGGTCACTCGGTCGGCGAACCATCGCGAGGGTCGATCTTCCCGAAGCATCGTGGCGATCTCGTCGAGGCCGCGGTGGTCACTCGCCGCATGATCGACGGCGACATCGAATCGACGCGGTATCTGCGCAACCCCCTCGACGTGCTCCTGCAGCAGATCGTCGCGCACGTCGCCATCGTGGAGGAGTGCTCGGTCGAGGACCTGAGCGCGATGGTTCGGCGGTGTGCGAACTTCGCCGAGATCTCCGATGACCTGCTGACCAACGTGCTCGATCTGTTGTCCGGGAGGTACCCGAGCGAGGAGTTCTCCGAGCTGCGCCCGCGCATCGTGTGGGATCGGATCACCGACCGCGTGCGCGCTCGCGACGGTTCCAAGCGGCTCGCGGTCACGTCCGGTGGAACGATTCCCGATCGCGGCCTGTTCGGGGTCTTCCTGCCCGACGGCACCCGCGTCGGCGAACTCGACGAGGAGATGGTCTACGAGAGCCGCGCCGGGGAGACGTTCGTGCTGGGAGCGTCGACCTGGCGGATCGAGGACATCACGTTCGAGCGGGTGACCGTCACGCCGGCACCCGGTCAGCCGGGCAAGATGCCGTTCTGGCACGGTGACCGTCCGGGGCGTCCCCTCGAGCTGGGCCGGGCGTTGGGCGGGTTCATTCGCGAGATCCACGCCCTCGGCGACGGCGCGACCGAGCGGTTGATGACGCACTACTCGCTCGACGCGTTCGCCGCTGGCAATGTCCGCCAGTACTTCGACGAGCAGGTGGAGGCAACGGGTGCACTGCCCGACGACCGCACCATCGTCGTCGAGCGGTTCCAGGACGAGATCGGCGACTGGCGCGTGTGTCTGCTCAGCCCGTTCGGAACACCGGTGCACGCGCCGTGGGCGATGGCGATCGAACGCCGTCTGATGGACCGCTACGACATCCCCGTCGAGACGATGTGGGGCGACGACGGCATCGTCATCCGGCTGCCGGAATCGGCTGCCGAGCTGCCACTCGACGCGCTGCTGATCGACCCGGAGGACATCGACGAACTCGTCGTCGAGACGCTCCCGCAGACGTCGTTGTTCTCCGCTCGTTTCCGGGAGTGTGCGGGGCGAGCGCTGTTGCTGCCGCGTCGTCGGCCCGACCGTCGCACCCCGCTGTGGCAGCAACGCCAGCGGGCTGCCGACCTGCTCGCTGTGGCGTCGAAGTACCCGACGTTTCCGATCCTGCTCGAGACGTCGCGGGAGTGCCTGCAGGACGTGTTCGACGTTCCGGCACTGCGCGAGGTCCTCGGTCAACTCCGTTCACGGGCGATCCGGGTGGTCAGCGTCGACACGGGCAAGGCGAGCCCGATGGCGTCGTCGCTGCTGTTCAACTGGATCGCTGCGTACATGTACGAAGGCGATGCGCCGTTGGCCGAGCGACGGGCAGCGGCGCTGGCACTCGACCGTGATCTCCTGCGCGATCTGCTCGGCGCCGAGGAGCTGCGCGATCTGCTCGATCCCGAGGTGCTCGCCGACGTCGAGTTGGAACTGCAGTGTGTGGCCGACGGTCGTCGGGCTCGATCTGCCGACGAGCTGCACGACGTGTTCCGCAAGGTCGGCGACCTCACCGCCGAGGAGGTCGACGTGCGCTGTGAGTCGCCGGACGCGAGCGGCGCCGCGCGCCAGTGGCTCGACGAACTGCTCGAGCAGCGGCGCATCATCGAGGTCGCCGTGGGTGGCGACGCGAGGTTCGCGGCCGCCGACGATGCGGCGAAGTACCGCGACGCGTTCGGGTGTTCGCTGCCGCTCGGGCTTCCCATGGCGTTCACCGACCCCGTCGCTCGGCCGCTCGAAGAACTCGTCGGCCGCTACGCACGCACGCACGGTCCGTTCCTGACGGCCGAAGTCGCACGTCGTTTCGGCGCCGCTCCCGAACGAATCGCCGGGGCGCTCGCCGCGCTGGAGGGTGAGGAGCGACTCGTCGTCGGCGAGTTCCGTCCCGACGGGGTCGCCAGGGAGTTCTGCGACGTCGATGTGTTGCGCCAGTTGCGACGCCGTTCGTTGGCTGCCCTGCGTCGTGAGGTGGAGCCGGTCGAGCAGGACGCGTTTGCACGGTTCCTCGCCGCCTGGCACGACATCGGCGCGGCGCGACGTGGAACCGAAGCGTTGGTCGAGACGCTGGGCGTGCTGTCCGGTGCGGCGCTGGTCGCGTCGACGATCGAGATCGATGTGCTCCCCGTTCGGGTGCGTGGCTTCCGTCCGTCGATGCTCGATGAACTCTGCACGGCCGGTGAAGTCGTGTGGGTCGGCGCTGGTGCGCTCGGCGCACGAGATGGTCGTGTCCGCTTGTGTTTCGCCGATCAGCTCCCGTTGCTCGCTCCCGGGTGGGAAGCGCGCGAGCCGGTCGAGGGCGTCCTGCACGACGCGATCCGCGCTCAACTCGCGGACCAGGGGGCGAGCTTCTGGGGGCAGATTCGTGGGGTGGCTCCGGGCTCGTCCGACGCCGAGATCCTGACGGCGCTGTGGGATCTGGTCTGGTCCGGTGAGGTCACCAACGATTCGCTGGCGCCGTTGCGGTCCGTGCTGGGAGGTGCCCGTGTGAAGGCCTCGGTACGTCGAACCTCGAGCGTTCGCTCACGGCCCCGCCCGGGTCGCCTCACCCGGATCGGTCCACCTGCTGGACAGGGCCGCTGGAGTCTGGTCGAGCCGTTGCTGCAACCAGCCCCGAACCCCACCGAGGCCGCCCACGCTCAGGCACTGCAGCTCGTCGAGCGGTACGGCGTGGTGACTCGTGAGGCGGTGCTCGCCGAGGGCCTCGTCGGCGGGTTCAGCGCCGTCTACGGGGTCCTCAAGGTCCTGGAGGAGCGCGGTCAGGTTCGGCGTGGCTACTTCGTCGACGGGCTCGGCGCCGCACAGTTCGCGGTGCCCGGCGCCGTCGACCGGCTGCGTGCGGTGCGCGACACACCCGATCCACTGTTTCGGCCCGACGACGTGCCTGCCGCGATCGTGCTCGCGTCGACCGACCCGGCGCAGCCGTACGGTGCGGCGATGTCGTGGCCGGAGACCCCGGGACGTCCAGCGCGCAGCGCCACCTCGCTCGTGGTGCTGCGCAGCGGTCGCCCGCTGGTCTGGTTCGATCGGCGTGGGCACCATCTCGTGACCTTCCCGGACACGTTCGTCGACACGTCGTGGTGTGATGCGTTGATGTCCCTCGCCAAGGAGGGCCGGATGAAGTCGGTCGAGGTCCGCAAGGTCGACGGCGAATCGATCTCGGCGCCGTCATCGGCAGGGATGGTCGAGCTGCTCCGCACATGTGGCTTCGCCGATGGCTACCGCGGGATGATCCATCGCCCGTGACCCCGCCTGCCTGACCGTTCGACACGGCGCATCGCTGCGGCGCCCAGCGAGCCCACCCAGCGGGTTCAGGCGCGCGTTCAGGTGGCGGGTTCGGGTGGGTGCGCCGGGCCGGCGGCGGGCTCGGGGGCGCCCTCTTCGGGGAGGAGGTCCTGCTGATCGAGCCGGTACAGCAAGGCGATCGACGGGAACACGACCAGGACCGCCAGGCCGGTCGCGATCGTGACCTCCCAGATCGTCCCCGACGGTGCGGCGGCGTCTGCCACCGTGAGCGATTCCGGCAGCATGTAGTCCCACTGGGCGACACCCCATCCCACCAGTACGGACGTCACCGCGCCGATGGCGGTGAGGCGGGCGCCGCGGTGGTTCTCGCGATGCAGGAGCGTCAGGGTGATCAAGCCGCAGATCG
>JBAWHL010000169.1:0-4607 GCA_049593815.1 Ilumatobacteraceae bacterium
GGCTGCGATCATGCGTCGCTGCTCTCCGTGTCGGGGTTGCCCGCGTCGCGCGGCCACTTGCGTGTCAGGAGCACCGTGCCGGCGACCGCCACGATGAGGAGCACCGACGTCAACTGGAAGGCAAAGACGTGGTCGCCGTACAGGTTCTCGGCGAGCTGGCGGAGATTGGCATCGTGATCGCCGTTCTCTCCGGCGACCCCGATCCCGGTACCGGGATTGATGTCGACCATGTCACGGGCACGAACGATCGCCGCGGCCAACAGACCGAGCAGCCCGACGCCCATCACTGCGGCGAGCGGCCGCTGGATCGGGATCGGTTCGATGGCGAGGTCCATCGACTCGTCCACGCCGAGCAACATGATGACGAACAGGAACAACACCACGATGGCGCCGGCGTACACGATGATCTGCACGGCGGCGAGGAAGTGCGCTTCCATGGCGACGTACTGCACGGCGACGCCGAACAACGTGAGCACGAGGCCGAGCGCGGCGTGAACGGGGTTCTTCATGGTGATGACGCCAATGGCGCCACCGAGGATCATCAACGCCGCGGAGAAGAAGACGACGTATTCGAGGAAGGTCGCGTCACTCACCGCTCGACCACCCTGACGCTCTTGTCGCGGACGGTCTGCTCGGGCTCGGGCTCACGGACGCCGTATCCGAGCTCACCGCTCCACGCCGGTTGACCTTCGAACGTGGCATCGCCCGACGGCGACGTGGCACGCATCCAACCACTGGTGAGGAGGTCGTCGCCGTCACGCCAGTCTTCCCACGGCAGCTTCTTGGGCATGCCCGCGTCGTCGACGACGAGTTCGGCCTTGGTGTAGATCGCGTCGTTGCGGTTCGTGAACGAGAACTCGAAGAGCTTCGATTCGGTGATCGCCTCGGTCGGGCACGCTTCGACACACATGTCGCAGTGGATGCAGCGCAGGTAGTTGATCTCGTACACGAAACCGAACCGTTCGCCCGGCGACGTCGGGCTGGCCGGGTCGTTGTCGGCGCCACGCACGTGGATGCAGTCAGCGGGGCACACACCGGCGCAGAGTTCGCAGCCGATGCACTTCTCCATTCCGTCCTCGTAGCGGTTGAGCACGTGACGGCCGTGCAGACGCTCGGGGCGTGGCAGCTTCTCGTCGTGGTCGACGTCGCGAGCGGCGTCGTTCTTCTTCTTGGCGCGGCGTCCGCCGGAGTACTCGGTCGTGACGCGCTTGCCGCCGAACAGCCGGTGCTGGCGAATGGTGACGCCGAATCCCTCGAGGTATCCCATCAGGTCGTCGATCCCTTCATTCGATTGCGTGCCGCGACCCGGAGGGCGGCGGCGAACAGTCCGACGGCGACGACGGCCACCACGAAGCTGATCAGCACCACACGAATCGAGTCGGCGGCGTCGCCATCAGGCGAGAACTGGCGGAGTGCGGCGAGCAGCAGGAACCATCCGAGCGAGAGCGGGATGAGCACCTTCCAGCCGAAGTCCATCAGTTGGTCGTAGCGAAGTCGCGGCAGCGTGGCTCGCAGCCACACGTAGAGGTAGAGGAAGCCCATCAGCTTGAGGAAGAACCAGAGCGTGCCCTGGATCGCGCCGGGAATGAACGGCACCTCGAACAACGCCTGCGGACCGCCGAGGAACAGCGTCACCATGACCGCCGACATCGTGACGACGTTCATGAACTCCGAGAGGAAGAACAGCGCGAACCGAATGCCGGAGTATTCGGTGTTGAAGCCGCCGACGAGTTCCTGTTCGGCCTCGACGAGGTCGAACGGTGGCCGGTTGAGCTCGGCGGTTGCGGCGATGAGGAAGATCACGAACGGCACGATGCCGGTCGAGATGAGGTTCCAGTCGGCGAAGCTGTCCTGGCGGATCACGATGCCGGCCGTCGACAGCGTGCCCGATGACAGCAGCACGGCGGCGAGGCTGAGGCCGAGCGCCGCTTCGTAGGAGATCATCTGCGCGGAGGCGCGGACGGCGCCGAGCAGCGGGTACTTCGAACCGCTGGACCAGCCGGCGAGCATGATGCCGTAGACGGCGATCGACGACAACGCGAGCACGAGCAGGATGCCGATCGGCGGGTCCGCGAGCTGCACCCGCGTGACGTGGCCGAACCACTCGACGGTGCCGCCCTGGTTGTCGGAGAAGTCACCGCCGAGCGGAATCACCGCCCAGACGAGGAACGCCGGGACGAACGCGAGGAACGGCGCGAGTCGGAACACGATCCGGTCGGCGCGGCTCGGAAGGAGGTCTTCCTTGAAGAAGGCCTTGATGCCGTCGGCGAGGGTCTGCAGGATGCCGAACGGACCGGCCTTGTTCGGGCCGATGCGGTTGTGCATGCCCGACACGACCTTGCGCTCGTACCAGATCATCAGCATCGTCGACACGAGGCCGAGCACGAAGATGACGACGACCTTGAGCAGGACGATGAACAGCGGCGTCCAGAGGATGCCGTCGTCGAGGATGGGGTCGAGGGCGAGTATCGACTGCATCTGCATCAGACCCGCTCGATCCTGACGTCGGTGGTGGCGGCGCGACCGTCGATGATGTCCTCGATCGTGCCGCTGCCCTGGTTGAACGGCGACCAGACGACCCCGCGCGGGACGTTGGCGTTCGCCTGGACCGGGATGACGCTCGCCGCCTTGGCGCTGACGACCTTGACGTCGTCGCCGTCAGCGACACCGAGACTGTCGAGGTCGAGGGGGTGAATGTGCGCCGCGGAGCCGGGCGCGAGGTTCACGAGTGAGCGTGCCATCTGTGTTCCCACGGCTCGGTCGTACAACTTGCGGCTCACCACCAAGCGATAGTCATAGCTGTTCCGAGCCGGCACCGTGAAGGACGTGTCGGGCATCGGTGCGCTCGGCGTGTCGATGAGCACGCCGTTCGGCGATGCGGCGAGCGCCGCCTGAGTGACGGCGGCGAAGGCCTCGATCGTCGTGGAGATGAGCGCGGTCACGTCGTCGACCGTCGACACACCGCGCAACGGATGGTCGCTCCCGAAGGAACGGTCACCGAGCTGCAGGCCCAGTTCGAGCGCGATCATCCAGTCGGGACGGCTGGTTCCGGTGGCGGTGACCTGCTGTCCGAGCGTGGTGACCCGGCCCTCGAGGTTCGTCGTGGTTCCGGCCTTCTCGCCGTAGGCGGCAGCCGCCAGGACGACGTCGGCATGTTGCGTCGACTCCGACGGGAACGTGTCGATCGACACGATGCGACGGGCGCCGGCGATCGCCCGTCGGGCGAGGTCGGCATCGGGGCAGTCGTTGAGCGGGTCGGCGCCGAGCAGCACCAGCAGCTCGAGCCGTCCGTCGGCGGCTGCCTGCAACGTGGCGAGCCCGTCGTGATCGGTGTCGGCGGGAGCGAGCCCGACCGAGAGTGCACCCACGACGTTGCCGCGTCGCAGCGCCGGCAGGACCGTGGCCTCCGGGATGGCCTCGAGCAGGGTGGCCAGTGCGGCGACGGTGGCATCAGCGGACTCGGCGAGGTTCGAGCGACCAGCGACGATCACCACGTTGCCGGAACCGATCTGCGCGGTGACATCGGCGTCTGCGAGCGTCTTGGCGATCGCCGTCGGCTGCGCTCCGGGCTCGTGACGAACCGACTTCCATGCGTACGGCGTCATGCCCGACTCGATCGAGGAGAACTCGATGATTCGGCTGCGCTTCTTCTCCGCTGCGTCGCGAAGACGCAGGTACAGCACCGGCAGCTCTTCTTTCAGGTCCGGGCCGAGCAGCACGATCGTCGATGCGTTGGCCGCGTCGTCGATGGTGGCGCGGTCGAGGCCGAGGAGCGCCGCGGGGAGACCGTCGCCGAGCTGTGCGTCGCGATACGGGGTGCCGATCGCGTCTGCGAGCTGTGCCCAGGCGAAGGCGTCTTCGTTCGAACCCCGGGCGCCGCCGAGGATGCCGATGCTCTCGGGTCCGCCGGCGGCGACCGCATCGTTGATCAAACCCGATGCGGTTCGCAGTGCGGCGTTCCACGATGCCTCGACCAGACCGGACTCGGTCTTGATGAGGGGCGCCGTGAGTCGATGATCGGAGTTGACCGCTTCGAACCCGAAGCGACCGCGGTCGCAGAGCCAGCCCCAGTTGACCGGGTCGGAATCGACGCCCTGGTACCGGAGGAGCTCATCGTGACTCGACTGGATGACCGTGCGGCAGCCGACCGAGCACGTGGTGCAGGTCGATTCGCGTTCGGTGAGGTCCCACGGGCGCGCCTTGAAACGGTACGGCGTCGCGGTCAGCGCGCCGACGGGGCAGATCTGCACCGTGTTGCCGGAGAAGTACGAGACGAACGGCTCGTCGGGGAACGTCATCACCTGGGTGTCGTTGCCTCGGCTGATGAAGTGGATCAGCTTGTCGCCGGCGACCTCGTCGGCGAATCGCGTACAGCGATCGCAGAGGATGCAGCGCTCACGGTCGAGGTAGACGAGGTCGCTGATCGGGATCGGCTTCTCGTAATGCCGCTTCTCCTCGACGTACCGGCTCTCGCCAGGGCCGTGGCTGAACGCCTGGTCCTGGAGCGGGCACTCGCCGCCCTTGTCGCAGACCGGACAGTCGAGCGGGTGGTTGGCGAGCAGCAGTTCGAGCATGCCCTCCTGGGCGCGCTTCACCTGCGGTGTGTC
>JBAWHL010000170.1:0-1777 GCA_049593815.1 Ilumatobacteraceae bacterium
ACGGCGATCGGCGACGCGATCATCGTGTCGACCGATCTGCTCACCGATGCGGCGGACGACCAATCCGACGAGATCGGTCAGGACAGTGACCTCGCTCCCGGCGCGATCGTGTTGCTCACCGACGGCGAGACGACCGTCGGTCGGACGACTGCGGAGGGCGCCGCCGTCGCTGCGGAGGCAGGCGTACCGGTGTTCACGATCGCGTTCGGCACCCCGGACGGGTTCACCTCCGACCCGATCAGCGGTGAGATCTTCCCGGTCCCGGTCGCCCCCGAGGAACTCGAGATCGTCGCCGAGTCGACCGGCGGACAGGCCTATGAGGCGCAGTCCGGCGACGCCCTCGCCGACGCCTACGACGAGGTCAGCAACAGCCTCGGCGACACGCTCGGCGAGGAGATCGAGATCACGAAGGAGCTGACGTGGCGCTGGGCGCTCGCCGCGTTCATCCTGCTCGCGGTCGCCTGGTCACTGAGCCTGTGGTGGCTCCGCGGGATGGTCTAGCGCAGGCGACCGTCGACCCCGATCAGGGGAGGAGGGTCTTCAGTTCTTCGATCGTCGACACCGGGTCCTTGCCGACGGCGTTGACGCTGAGGTGCGTGACGCCGGCTTCGCTGTATGCGGCGAGGCGCTCCTTGACGAAGCTCTTCGGACCGACGAGGTTCGTGTTCGACAGCATCTCGCCCGGGACGAGCGACGCGGCCTTCTCCTTCTCGCCTGCCAGGTAGTTGTCCTGGATTGCGATCGCCTCGTCGACGTAGCCGTACTTCTGCATGATCGTGTTGTAGAAGTTCTTGTCGCGGGCGCCCATGCCACCGACGTAGAGCGCGGTGGTCGGACGAGCGAAGTCGAGGATCGCGTTCGCCTTGTCACCCACGAGGTCCTCGCCGATCGCGACCATGCCGCCGGCAGAGATCTGCAGCGGTCCGAGTTCGGGATCGCGGTCGGCGGTGCCGGCCTTGATCTCGTCGCCCCAGACGTTGTGGAACTTCTCCGGATCGAAGAAGATCGGCAGCCAACCGTCGGCGTGCTGAGCGGTCGCCTTCACGGAGAGCCCCATCAGGCTCGCCCAGAAGATCGGGATGGAGTCGCGCACGGGGTGGTTGATGATCTTCAACGGCTTGCCGAGGCCGGTTCCCTCGCCCGCGGGCAGCGGCACCTGCACGGTCGGTCCGTCGTAGACGACCTTCTCGCGCTTGAGCGTCATCCGACAGACGTTGATGTAGTCACGGATGCGTGGCATCGGCTTCTCGTACGGAACGCCGTGGAAGCCTTCGATGACCTGCGGGCCCGATGCGCCGAGACCGAGGATGAAACGTCCGCCGGAGACGAAGTCGAGTCCGGCCGCGGTCTGCGCCATGCAGGTGGCGGTCCTCGAGAACACGTTCATGATCGCCGATCCGATTTCGATCGTGTCGGTCTTCGCCGCGAGGTACCCCATCTGCGAGACGGCGTCGAAGCTGTAGGCCTCGGGTACCCAGACGACGTCGAGCCCGGCCTTCTCCAGTTCCACGACCTTGGCGACGTCGGCATGGAAGTCGCCGGAATAGTTGATCATCATCGAGAGCTTCATCTCGGCGAGAATAGGCCCACGCGAACACACGCGAGCAATCGAGGGTCGCTCACGTTGAACCTCGACGGGGCGGACGCGCGAGACTCGATCTCCGATGACGATGCCGACGTGGTGGACGGAGCGACGGTTCGGACTGTTCGTCCACTCGACGGCGGCGAGCGTCGCCGGATGGGCACCGATCGGCGAGCAGGCCGAGTGGTACCGAAG
>JBAWHL010000171.1:0-4178 GCA_049593815.1 Ilumatobacteraceae bacterium
GTCGACTTGCCGGCGCCGTTCGGGCCCAACAGCGCCGTCACGCCCTCGTTGATGGCGAAGCTGACGTCACTCACGGCGACCACCGAACCGAAGAACTTCGACACCTCGTTGACGGCGATCATGCCGCGTTGTGGCTGCGGCAGCGTGGGTGCCGGAAGGGCCACCGGAACCGTCGGCGGTGGGAGCGCGGTCATCGAGCGATCACCAGCTTGGAGTAACGCCACCACACCACGGCGGAAGCTCCGACCGTCCATGCGACGTTGCCAGCGATCACCGCGGCAGTCGACACCTCGGCGAAGTTGCCCGGATCGCCGAAGATCCGGAACACCAACTCGAACGGCAGGGTCGAGATGTCGATGAGCCGCCAGTACGGCGACAGATCGGCGCCTTCGACGAGTGCGGCCGCCAGGATCGGGCTGGCGAGCACGAGCAGCACGATGCCGATCGCGGCGAACGCCTTGCGGTCGGTGAGGCTCGAGGCCGCCATCGACACGGCGGCCAAGGCGGCAGAGATCGCGACGCCGGACGCGATGATGCGCACGAGCGCCAGCAACCACCCGTCGAATCCGTCGGGTCCGGCACCTTCGACCGTGTAACCGATGAGCATCAGCATCGGTGGGAACAGCGTGACGAGCGCGAGGGTCGTGGACACCGCCACCGCCTTCGCGGTGAGGTAGGTGCCTCGGTTCAGTGGCGTCGACAGGTACATCGCGAGCATGCCGTTGCGACGGTCCGACACGAGGACTTCGGGGGCGACGAGCGCCGAGAAGAGCACGATCGCGAGAATGATGAACCCGTAGTAGCCGGGGTAGTCGGCGACCTCCTCGGGATCGAGGATGTCGCCCGGGATCAACACTGCGATCCCGATGAACACGACCGCCGGCAGGTAGGCGATCACGACGGAGATCACCGGGAAGATCTTGTTGCGCGCCGGCCGGCCGAGACCCAGGGTCGCCCGGATGCTCTCCCAGCTCACGCTGCGTATCGCTCCGGGCACGCCCGACCGGGGACCGTCGTACCGCTGGAATCCGCGCTCGACGATCCGAGCGTCGCCCCGCCCGCTCACGTCGTCGCCCCGCCCGTGACGTCGGGGCCGGCCGCCGCGACGACGTCGGCATCGGTGGCGAAGATGTCATCGAGGGTGCGTCGATGCTGGCCGAGGCGACGGATGCGCGCACCGACGGCCGCCACCGATCGGGCCGCGAGGTCGAACAGGTCGTCGTCGTCCAGCCCGTCGACGGACAGCACCGCGCCGGAACGGCGCACCCGAGCACCCGACGCGACCAGCCGTGCGACGACGTCGTCGATCGACGTCGGGAGGTCGGGCAGTTCGACGAGCTCCAGTTCGATGCCACCCGACGTGCCGGCCAGGTCGGTCATCGCTCCCTGTGCGATCAAGCGTCCGGCGGACAGTGCCACGACGTGATCGCAGACACGTTCGACTTCCTCGAGCACGTGAGACGACAGCATGACGTCGATCCCGAAGTTGCGGTTGATCTGGACGATGATGCCGAGCATCTCGTCGCGTTGCACCGGGTCGAGCCCGTCGGTTGGTTCGTCGAGCACGATGAGCCGCGGGTCCGCCGCGATCGCTTGGGCGAGTTTCACGCGTTGGCGCTGTCCGGTCGACATCGTGCCGAGCGCCCGGAACCGCTCTTCGCCGAGGCCGACCAGATACAGCGAGTCACTCGCCCGGCTTCGGGCCTCGTCGCGTGGCAGGCCCTTCACCTCGGCGAGGTGCCGGACGAAGTCGTAGGCGCGCAGATCGTCGGGAAGGACGTTGCGCTCCGGGCCGTAGCCGATCTGGGCGCGCAGCTCGGGGCCTCGGGCGTCGGGATCGAGGCCCAGGACCGAGAGCGAGCCCGACGTCGGCTTCAACAACCCGAGCACGAGCGAAATCAAGGTGGTCTTGCCGGCTCCGTTGGCGCCGACCAGTCCGGTGACACCACTCGGGATCGAGAGATCGAGTTGATCGAGCGCCCGCGTCGCGGGGAACTGCATGACGAGTCCTCGCGTCTCGATGATCGCCGTCACGCCGTGAGTCTGCCACCCCGACGACGGTGTGCTGATTCATCGCTTCCTCCACGTTCGCTACCGTCGCGTCATGACGCTCGTGCATGTCCCCGCCGACACACCCGCCGCGGACATCCACGATGTGCTCGAACGCGACGGCGCGTTGGTCATCGACGATCTCGCCGACGGCGCGGCGATCGATCGGATCAACGCCGAGATGGAACCCTTCATCGAGGCGACACCGGGCGGGTCCGATGACTTCTCCGGACGGACCACGAAGCGGACCGGCGCGCTGATCGCCAGGTCACCGTCGAGCCATGAACTCATCCAGCATCCGACGATCCTCGATGTCAGCGGACGTCTCCTCCATCGGGCGCAGAACTTCCAGATTCACCTGACGCAGGTCATCGCCATCGGTCCGGACTCCCCCGGGCAGTCGATCCACCGTGATCAGTGGGCGTTCGACTTCTTCGAATTCCCCGCGGACTATCACGTGCAGTGCAACACGATCTGGGCGCTGACCGACTTCACCGAAGCCAACGGCGCCACACGACTGATGCCGGGAAGCCAGGCGTTGCCGAACAGCTTCGACCACACCGTCGACGAGACCGTGCCGGCGGAGATGTCGAAGGGATCCTGCCTGGTCTACACCGGCAAGGTGTACCACGGCGGCGGCGCCAACCGATCCGATGCCACCCGCATGGGTCTGAACATCACCTACGACGTCGGATGGTTGCGCCAGGAGGAGAACCAGTACCTCTCGGTCCCCCACGACATCGCCGCCGGGTTGCCCGACGACCTGCTCCGCCTGATGGGATATCGGACGGGCGCCTACGCGCTCGGCTACATCGACGATGTGCGGGACCCGCTCGAAGCGCTCCGCCCCGCCACCGGCACGATGAGTTTCGGAACGATCTCCGCGCGGCTGTGATGTCCGGTCAGGCCGCCACGAGGTCTGCCGCCGTGAACGCAACGCCGAAGCGCACGCACCACACGACGACCGTGTCGTACACCTCGAGGTCGAGGCCCGCTGGAATCTCGTAGTTCTGGTCACCGATGTTGCCGGTGAGGGTGCCGAGGTCGACGAAGTCGTCGTCGAAGGTGCCCTCGTCGGCGCTCGCATCCGTGGTCGTCAGATACACGTTGAGGTCGGGCCCGTTGTCCGTGGCGAAGTCCTCGAAACGCAGGAACCGTTGTGTCGAGCCGTCGTTGAGCACGGTGGCTCGACCCGACCCCGGGTGGCTGCGGGGGATGAACTCACCCGACGCCAGGGTGACGACCTCGGGCACGGACGGGACGGTCTCGGGCACCGGCGATGCGGTGTCGGGCACGACCGGAGCCGCAGCGGGGACGGTTGCGTCGGGCACCAGCGGCACCGAAGCGGGCACGGTTGCCTCGGGAGCGGTGAGCCCCGAGTCGAAGACCGGTGCCGCCTCGTCCACCTCGTCGTCGATGAAGAGGGTGTGGACACCGAACACCCCGAACGCCAGGTACGCCACCACCGCCAGCCCGAGGACGGCGACCGGGACGAGGACCTTCAGATGCTCACGAATCCACTGCACACGCGCAACGTACCGAGCACGAACCGCCCGACGAACGTGGGACCGGGATCGTTCCGCATCCGTTCCGACTTCGGAAAGATCTCCCGCTTCGGAAAGATCTCCCGCCCTCCGAATTTCTGATCGGTCGTTGCGCACAGCGCAACGCCGGCTCAGAATTTCGGGGTGATCTCAGACGTCGACGAGTTCGGCGGCCTGGGGGTCCGCCTCGCCGGACTCGCCCGTGACGATCGCGTGCGCGTGCGTGCCACCCTCGACGTTCAGGGTCGGCAGGATGCGATCGAGCCAGCCCGGCAGCCACCAGTTGCGGGCACCGAGCAACTTCATCGTCGCCGGCACGAGCAACATGCGCACGAGCGTCGCATCGAGGAACACCGCCGACGCCAGTCCGAGACCGAACATCTTGATGATCCGGTTGTCCTCCAGGACGAAGCTGCCGAAGACGACGATCATGATCGCGGCCGCCGCCGTGATCACTCGAGCGGTCGCCGCGAGGCCGTCGGCCACCGACGTGATCGGATCACCGGTGCGGTCGTACTCCTCCTTCACCCGCGACAGGAGGAACACCTCGTAGTCCATCGACAGGCCGAACACGATGGCGAACAT
>JBAWHL010000172.1:0-1663 GCA_049593815.1 Ilumatobacteraceae bacterium
GTGTGGAGGTCGGGCCCGCAGTCGAACGTGATCACCCCGCCGCGGGCGACGGCGTCGACGACCGCGCGCGACGTGCAGCTCGACGGCGTGCCGGTGCCGATGATGCGATCGGGGTGCGAGGTGTCGACCCGTCGTGCGTTCGAGGGAAGCTCGACTCCAGCCGGGTTGCCAGGCGAGGAGAAGACACGCCGCGCGGGCGCCGCCGCGGAGGCGGACCCATCGACGGTGCGGACCGCACCGGTAGCGCGATCACCGGCGCCGACGGCGACGATCGCACCGCCGATCGCGAGCGATGCCAGGGTTGCGAGAACGAGACGCGGAAGGGGCACGCACCATTCTCACTCACGTGTCGCACGTCGCGGAGACCGGCCCACCCGTATCCGCAGCATCTCATCGCCGTGAACGCCGCGAGAACACACCTACCGACCGCTGTTTGAAACCATGGGAAGCGGGTACGGTCGACAACCGCGAGCGTTCAGCGCGCTGGGACGAAGGCGCTCGCACGCACCCCTCCCGGTCGATCAAGGAACGAGCACGAACATGGGCGACGCCCGCACGCAGGCGATCAACGAGATCACCAACCGCACGATCACGCCGACGACGACCGGAGGGCCACTCAGCGAGATCTGGGCTACCGACGTCTTCAGCCTGTCGACGATGGAGGAGTGCCTGTCGAAGAACGCCTTCAAGGCGATGAAGCAGACGGTCATGACCGGTGCGCAACTCGACCCGGCGACCGCCGACATCGTGGCCGCCGCCATGAAGGACTGGGCGCTCGGCAAGGGCGTCAAGTTCTTCTCGCACGTGTTCTTCCCGCTCACCAACATCACCGCGGAGAAGCACGACGGGTTCATCATCACGAACTCCGACGGTCACGCGATCACCGAGTTCACCGGCAGTCTGCTCATCAAGGGCGAGCCCGACGGTTCGTCGTTCCCCAACGGCAGCCTGCGGATGACCAATCAGGCGCGGGGCTACACGGCGTGGGATCCGACGAGCCCCGTCTACGTCGTGCACACCGCCAACGGGTCGACGCTGATGATCCCGAGTGTCTTCGTGTCGTGGACCGGCGAGTCGCTCGACAAGAAGATCCCGCTGCTGCGCTCGAACGCCGCCATGGACAAGGCGGCCAAGCGGGTGCTGGCGCTCATGGGCGAGACCGACATCGAGACGCTCAACTCGAGCTGCGGTGCCGAGCAGGAGTACTTCCTCGTCGACGCGCACTTCGCCAACAGCCGACCTGACCTGCTGCTCACCGGGCGCACGCTGTTCGGCGCGCCGTCGCCGAAGGGCCAGGAGTTCGACGACCACTACTTCGGGGCGATTCCCGAACGGGTGCAGGTCTTCATGCAGGACTTCGAGGACAAGCTGTTCCGACTGGGCATCCCCGCCAAGACGCACCACAACGAGGTCGCCCCCGGCCAGTTCGAAGTGGCCCCGTACTTCGAGTCGGCGAACGTCGCCGCTGATCATCAGCAGCTGATGATGACGGTGATGAAGGCGACGGCGAAGGCGCACGGGTTCCTGTGCCTCCTGCACGAGAAGCCGTTCGCCGGCATCAACGGATCGGGCAAGCACGTGAACTGGTCCGTGGGGAACGCGACGCAGGGCAACCTGCTCGACCCCGGTTCGACACCGAGTCAGAACCTCAACTTCCTCGCGT
>JBAWHL010000173.1:0-17212 GCA_049593815.1 Ilumatobacteraceae bacterium
CCGGCACCGGTGCCGGCCACGATCACGTCCGCAGCCGCGACGGCTTCGGGCAGGCGGTCGAAGCCGACGGCGACACCGTCGACACGGTCGGCGAGCAGGGACGCCCGCTCTGCAGACCGGTTGGTGACGAGGATCTCCGCTCCGCCGGCACGATGCAGGGCCACGGCGACACCTTCGCCCATCGACCCGGCGCCGACGACGAGCACGCGACGACCGGAGAGGTCGCCGACCAGGTCGCCGATCATCTCGACGGCGGCGTGGCTGATCGAGGCCGTGCCGCGTCCGATGCCGGTTTCGTTGCGAGCACGCTTTCCCGTGGCGATCGCCTGACGGAACAGCTGATTCAGGGTGGCTCGTGCCGCGCCTTCGTTGTGGGCGGTCTGCCACGCGTTGCGGACCTGCCCGAGGATCTCGCTCTCGCCGAGCACCGCCGAGTCGAGACCGGCAGCGACCTCGAAGAGGTGGGAGACGGCAGCACTGTCGTGCTGGCTGTACAGGTGCGGTGTCAGTTCGTCGACGTCGAGGTCACCGAGCTCACAGAGCAGATCACGGACGTCGCCGTAGGCGCCGTGGAACAGTTCGGCGACGACGTAGACCTCGGTGCGGTTGCACGTCGAGAGGATGACCGCTTCGCGGACGTTGTCACGCTGCGCGAGTCCGCTGACGGCCTTCGCCAACAGCTCCGGCGCGATCGTGACGCGCTCGAGCAGGGGGAGCGGTCCGCTGCGATGGTTGACTCCGACGACCAAGATCGACATGCGGCACCAACCCTACGCCGTCGCACCGCGTCGCGGCTCGCCCGGAACGGCCCGCAGGCCGCCCGAGGCCGCAGCGCTGGCGCGCCGCTGCTCGTAGTAGCTGAGGATCTGGAGCTCGACGGCGAGGTCGACCTTGCGAACGCTGATGCCGTGCGGGACGCCGATCACCGTCGGCGCGAAGTTGAGCAGGCTGGTGACACCCGCCGCGACGAGCGCGTCAGCAGCAGGCTGGGCGGCCGGGCCCGGCGTGGCGATCACGCCGATGGAGATGTTGCGGGCCTGGACCACTTGTGCCAGTTCGTCGATGTGACGGACGCGGACGCCGCCGACGACCGAGCCGACCTTGGCGTCGTCGACGTCGACGATGCCACCGACAGGGAATCCCCGGTCGCCGAAGCCGCCATAACCGGCGAGCGCCTGGCCCAGGTTGCCGGCGCCGACGATGACGACGGGCCAGTCGTGGGTCAGGCCGAGCTCGCGACGGATCTGGTAGACGAGGAACTCGACGTCGTAGCCGACACCGCGGGTTCCGTAGCTGCCGAGGTAGCTCAGATCCTTGCGGACCTTGGCGGCGTTGAGGCCGGCGAACTCCGCGAGTTCCTCCGACGACATGCTGATGACACCCTCGTCGAAGCGCTCGGACAGGATCCGCAGATACACCGGCAACCGGGCAACAGTTGCCTCAGGAATGCGGCGTCGGGTTCGTTGTCCAGCCATGCACGAACCACGTTAGGTGGCTCGTGCACGTTTTCACAAAGCCATCGACCTGACGTTCGTCACGCGATCACGCCGGAGCGCAGCGCACCATCGAGGTTGCGACGCACGAGCTTTCCGGAGGCGTTGCGCGGGAGTTCGTCGACGAAGATGATCTTGCTGGGACACTTGTAGCGGGCCAAGTGATCGAGCGAGTGCTCGATCAGCACCTCCTCGTCGACCTCCTCCCCCGGTTCGAGGACCACGAACGCCTTGACCGCCTCGCCGGTGTGCGGGTGCGGCACGCCGACGGCAGCTGCCTCGGCGACGGCGTGATGCGCGATCAGCATCTCCTCGACCTCGGCCGGGTACACGTTGAATCCCGAGACGATGATCAGATCCTTGGTGCGGTCGACGAGATAGAGGTACCCGTCGTCGTCGGTCGTGGCCATGTCGCCGGTGTGCAGCCAGCCGTCCGCATCGAGGACCGCGTCGGTTGCCTCGGCATCGTCGTAGTAGCCAGCGAACACGTTCGCCCCGCGTACGTGGATCTCACCGATGTCGCCCACGAGTGCCTCGCCGTTGTCGTTGACGAGGCGGACCTCGACGCCGGAGAGCGCTCGCCCGACCGATCCGAATCGCGGCGGGACGCCCGTGGATGTCGTGACGATCGGCGATGCTTCGGTCAAGCCGTAGCCCTCGCGGATCTCGATGCCGAACCGGTCGCGCATCTTCTCCGCGACGCTCACCGACAGCCGTGATGCCCCGGAGAGGGCGAGGCGAACGGACGCGAACGCATCGGGCGCCAACTCGTCGAAGTGCGCGAACGCCGTCCAGAGCGCCGGAGCGCCGGGAATGACGGTGACGCCACGGTCGACGATCGACTGGACAGCGGTCGCAGGATCGAAGCGTTGGACCAGCAGCAGCGTCGCCCCGACGCGGAGACCGAGACCGATGACGACGTTCAGACCGAAGATGTGGAACAGCGGAAGCACACCGAAGATCACGTCGTCACGATCGATGTGGCCGTCGGCGGACAGGCTCTGATCCAGATTCGCCATCAGGTTGCCGTGCGTGAGCATCGCGGCACGTGGGGCTCCGGCGGTCCCGCTCGTGAACATCAACGCGGCGATGTGCGACGGCTCGACGTCGGCGACCTCGACGGGACCTGCGTCGAGCAGCGTGTCGAACACGACCGACGCACCCCCGGCGTCGCCCGCCGGCTCGGTCGTGATCACGAACTCGACGGTCGGCACGGCGGCGCGATCGACGTGCCCCCAGTTGATCGCGCCGGTCTTGTCGACGACGACCGCACGCGCGCCGACGCTGACCATCTGGGACGTCATCTCCGGCGCAGGACTGGTCGGGTTGAGCGGCACCGCGACCGCACCGAGCCCGATGATCGCCAGGTACGACACGACGAAGTGGCGAGAGTTCCCGAGGAACAGTGCGACGCGGTCTCCGGGCACGATGCCCAGCTCGGTCAATCCGCCGCGGGCGGCAGCGACCTGGGTCCGGAGTTCGCCGTACGTCGTCGGACGACCCCGCGAGATCAACGCCGTCGATTCGGCGTCATGGTCATCGATGATGTGCGCGAGATTCACGTGCCCCCCTGGCCGTACGTCGTGGACGAATCGTACTCTCGCCGAGGATCGGTGCCGCATCTCCTCCGGATCACCTGCGATCCGGCCGACCGCCGCCGGACACGGCGGCAACCGTCAGAGGCTGACGATCAGAGGCGGACGAGTGAAATCGTTCCGGCGACGAGAATCGCCAGCAGCAACAAGCCGAGGGTCAGTGTGGTCGCGGGGCGCATGTCGCCGAGGCTACCGCTGGCCGTGCGGACGAGGCTGAATCGTCACCGGCTGACTCGGCTCCGCGTCGTCGGCGGGCAGCAGGGTCACCTGATCACCGACATCCAGGCCGAGCTCCTCGGCTGCGGACCGTTGATCCATGGTGATCGCCAACATCCCCGACGAGTCCACCAGGAGCCCGAGCGCTCCACCGGCGAGGCCGGCATAGTTGTCGGTTCGACGCACGCTGCGCGCGACACCGCCGGCGGGGTTGGTCGGCGAACTGCACTGCACCTCGATCCGGCTGCCGAACGTCGGGGCGAGATCATCGGGACCGACGTTGAGTTGCGCGTTGCCGTACCGGTCGACCCACAGCACCTGAGCGATCACCTTGCTGTCGTCGCACTGCGGCAGCGCGACGACACCAGGCAACAGGAGGTCGGCATCCACGACGTCGCCGAGTTCGAGCAGATCGACACCGTTGCACAGATGCGCCGCAGCGGGCGCGAAGATGTCGCGGCCGGCGAACGTCGCTCCGGGGGCGGGCAGTTGATGGGCGAGGCTGGTCAGCTCGACGGCGCGCTCGGCACCGCCGGCGATCGCGACCGCCGGCGCCAACAGCCCGTTGTCCGGTCCGATCAGGACACCCTCACCACCGGCGACCTCGACCGCGATCGCTCTCCGGCTGGTCGCGACGCCGGGGTCGACCACCGCGAGGACGACCCCCGACGCGACGTATCCGATGCTGCGTGCCAACGCCAGCGAGCCGGCTCGGACGTCGAACGGAGCGACGCCGTGCGTCAGGTCGATCACCCGAGCGTGCGGCGCGAGGTCGCGGATCACCGAGTGGACCACTCCGACGAACTCGTCGACCACACCGAAGTCCGACAGGAACGACACCGTCTCATACCGTCGAGCCATGACCGGCGAACCTATCGGGTGACCAGCCGGGTGGTCGGTCCGGTGCATCTGCCCCCGGACGCGACAAGGGCCGGTGCCAACCCCCCGATGGCACCAGCCCTGTCGGCGCTGTTCACCGTTTCCGGTGAACGCGTCTCCACGCCGGTCACCATAGCGACGGATTCGCGATGTGAAAAGAGGCACACCGGAAAAACAGCGATGATATTTCTGACCGACTCGGTCGTATTTTGCGGCAAAGCTCGTGCCACTTCCACGATGGTGCTCGGGTCGCGCACCGTGGGCCCGTGCTCACGCTGTCATCCGAGCTCGCGGCTGCGCTCGGTCGCGGCGCGAACGGCATCGGCAACGACGTCTCGGAGACCTCCCGCCTCGAGTCGGGCGAGTCCAGCCGCGGTGGTTCCTCCCGGCGACGTCACCATCTCACGCAGGCGGGCGGGGTCCCCTTCCCGATCGAGCAGCGTCGCCGAACCGAGCAACAGCTGGCGCACCATCCGCTCGGCCACGTCTCGGTCGAGGCCCTCCGTGACCGCAGCATCGGTGAGCGCCTCGGCCACGAGGAAGACGTACGCAGGGCCCGAACCGGCGACGCCGGTGAACGCGTCCAACGCGTCCTCGCTCAGGCGCTCGACCGTGCCGACGGCCTCCAGGATCGACGCGGCCCAGTCGGTGTCGTCCGGTGTCGCTGTCGAACCACCAGCGATTGCGCACGCTCCGAGACGCACCAGCGCCGGGGTGTTCGGCATGGCGCGGATGACCGCGACCGCGGTGGCGGCCACATCGGCGACCGCGGATTCGATCGTGGCGAGCCGAACACCCGCAGCGATCGAGAGCAGTCGGGTGGCGCCAGCGTTCGCCGCCGCACTGGCCGCCGCGGGGATGTCGACGGGCTTCACGGCCAGGACCGCGGCCTCGCAGGGGGGGATCGTGTCGGTCACGAGCACACCGGAGAACTCGTCGCGCAGTGTCTCGCGTCGTGCTTCGATGAGTTCGACGACCGCCAGCCGGTCGGGTGTGAACACCCCCGAGTCGACCAGTCCGCCGAGCAGCGCGGCGCCCATGTTCCCGCCGCCGACGATCACCAATTCGACCTTGGGTGCGGAGCCGGGAGTTCGTACGTCAGCCATGCGGCGGGACGCTAGTGCCGTGCCGAGCGCTGCGATGAGCGACAGCCCGAGATGTGGGGATGTCGCGCATCGTCGGGAACCACGCCGATGACGGCGCCGTCCGGGTGAGGGCAAGGTGGACCGACTCCCCCGAGCGCACCCACCCGGACCTCCACCAGTGGGCGCGACCCGACCCTGAGCGGAATCGGCTGATGCGACAGGTGACGAGACGGGTGATGCGACGAGTGACGAGACGGATCAGAACCGGCTGCGGAATCCGATGCGCAGCAACGACTGGAAACACTGTTCGACAGTGGCGTAGAGCGTGCCGAGGATCCGATCGAGCGCGTCGATGTCGACGAGGACGAGCGGCATCTCACCGCGCAGGAACACCGCGTCCTCGATGCCGATCGAGAAGTGGGCGCCCACGAGGGTGTTGTTGCGTCGAAGGAGGTGCTCGTACAACTCGGCGTCGTTCTCCTCCGGCGCTGGCATCACGTAGGTCTCGTACCGCAGCGTGCGCTGGCCGAGGGTCAGCCACACCGTCGTGAACTCCTTGTCGTCGCCCCGCATCCGGACGTACCAGCGCATGCCGCTGCCCGCATCGGACTCGGTGTCGACGGCGAGGATGTGATCGTGGGCATCGGCGATCTCCGCGAGCCATCCGTCGATGCGAGCAGCGAGGTCGGCGAGCTGCGCGGCGTCGTACGGGTCACTCATCGGCCGTCCCCGATCACTGACACGTGACGAGTTCGCGCACGGTGAGGTCACCGTAGAGCCGTCGCAGGCGGGCCGCAGCGAAGCTCCACGTGTACCGACGAGCCCGCGACACCGCGGCGGCACCCATCGCTGCAGCGAGGGCAGGGTCGTCGAGGATCTCGGCGACCGCTCGTGCGTAGTCGACCGGGTCACGACCTTCGATCAGGCGACCGGTCAGACCGTCGTCGACGAGGCTCAGGAGGCCACCGACCGCGCTGGCGACCACCGGCACGCCGCACGCAGCAGCCTCGAGCGCCACCAACCCGAAGCTCTCGCTGCGGCTCGGCGCGAGCACGACGTCGGCTGCGCGGTAGTACGTGGACAGGATGTGATGCGGCTGCGGCGCGACGAAGTGCACCCGGTCGTGCAGTCCGAGTTCGTCGACCAGCGCGTGCGCCCGATCCGTCTCCGCATCGCCGTCGGCTCCACTCGCACCGCCGACGATCACCAGATCGGCGTCGGCGCGTTCGAGCGCTGCCAAGGCACGGATGGCGACATCGGGGCCCTTGAGCGGTTGGATGCGCCCCACGAACAACAACAGACGGCGGTCGGTGTCGTAGCCGAGTGCGCGCCGGGCACCGGCCTGATCACCCGGTGCGAAGAACGCGTGCTCCACGCCCGGAGCGATGATCTCGAGGCGGCCCTGAGGGTCGCCGTAGTGCAGACGGAACTGGTCGGCCTCCTCCTCGCAGCTGACGCAGATCGCGTCGGCGCAGTGGATGATCTCGGCCTCGGCGCGGTCACGCCACACCGGTTCCGGGTCACCCGCCGCCGCTTTGACGCGCGCCAGTGTGTGGAAGGTCGACACGAACGGAACGTCGAGCTCGTGCTTGAGCCGGTGCCCGACGACACCGCTCAGCCAGTAGTTGGCATGGATGACGTCAGGAGCGTCGTTGCGGGCGATCCAGTCGAGCACGCCACGACGGAACTCGTCGGTGATCTCGGGAAGGGCTTCCTTGGGCAGGTGGTGTGGCCCGGCCTCGATGTGCACGACACGATGACCGGGTTCGACGACGACCTCCTCGGCCAGACCAGCCCGGTCGGCTCGAGTGAACGTGGTGCATTCGACGCCGGCCTGCGCCAGGGCAGACCCCAATTCGCGCACGTACACGTTCATGCCACCGCTGTCGCCCGCTCCTGGCTGGAGCAGCGGCGACGTGTGGAGTGAGATCACTGCAGCCCGTTGCACAACCTGCCCAACGCTAACAACCCGGGTTCTGTTCCGTCCCGACCGGAAGGTCGGGGTGTGACATCAGTCGGCGTGCAGGCTGTCGACGTTGGCCTCGCCGTCTCGATACCGCCGAACGAGCTCGGCGCTGAGCGCGTCGAGCCGGTCGAACCGCTCGCGTCGATCGATCGACAGACGCGATTCGAAAGCGGCGATCGCTTCGGTCAGCGCCGCGAGCTCGTTGTCGTCGAGTTCCTTGAGGTGCCCCAGACCACCCGCGGAGCAGACGGCATCGAGTTCGACCGCGAGCGGATGATCGCTCAGGTCCTCGGTCGGGCGCGGCGGGCGCGCGGGACCCCCGGTGAGGTGTTGTGAGAGCACGGACCGGAGTTCCTCGCCGACCTCGGTCTCCCCGTCGGCGGTGCGATGGACCGCTTCGGCCTTCACGAGGTCGAGACGGGCCTGCGCGACGCGTCGCGCGTACGACACGGCGTCGTCCTCCAGCTGCAACTGTTGTCGAAGCTTGCGCAGCTCGTCGAGTGACAGTTCGCTCGGGTTCGGGAGTTGGGTGGTGGTCATCTGCATCCTCCGGACACGGGTGGCAGTATCGCCACCTCGTCGTGCGGGCCAACGGGGGTGTCGACCGGGGCGTCATCGCCGTTCAACCAAACGCGGCAGGTGCCGAGCACATCGGTGAATCGCTGTCCGTAGCGGCGTTCCGCCGCCGTCAGGACCTCGCCCACCGTGTCACCGTCGAAGACATCGGTCCCCGTCCCGGCTGCCTCGCGCGCCGAGGCGAACAGTCGCATGGTTGGCACGTCGACCAATCTACTGGCACGCGACTCCCAGCCGGGGTTCCGCCGGGTCACCGGGCAACGACCGACCTGCCGGGTCACGCAGGAACACTCCCGGGGAGCACGCCGGCGACGTACCCGACCGCCGCGACCGCGAGCGTCGCACCGAGGGCGAGTCGTCGTGTCGACGTCTCCTCGAGACGACGAGTCGCGCCGTAGAAGCCGAGCGCCGGCCGCTCGAGCGAGCGGAGGGACACGAAGCCCACCAGGACCAGCCCCCACGACATGCTCATCGCGAGCACGCGCTGGTCGTGTGGCATCGCGCCGAGACCATGGGTCCACCGATCGCTGAACCCCCGCAAGGACACCGCGAGGTTCAGGACCACGATCGTCGCCATGGTCGTCGCCCACCGGATCGGAAGTCCGGTCCGTGAACGACCGTCGCCCAGGCCGGCCCCCACCGAGGCCATCGACCAGTGCAGGCGCGCCCCCGGTCGGATCGATCCGCCCGACAGCAACCAGTGTCCGGCCGACAGCGATGCCAGCGCGACGGCGAGCGCCGCGATGATCGGCCACGGGGGCACGTCGAAGGGCACCCGGCCCGTCAGCAGGACGACGACGAGGGCGACGACGCACAGCATCCGGCGCATTCCTTCGACCGCGACCAGGTTCCACGCCGTGGACGACCACGTCGGCCGCGTTGCGCCATCGAGACGACGGATGTCGAGACCCTGCAATCCCAGCAATCCGTGACGGGCGATCGCCACCTCCCCCGTGTCGTCGTCGCCGTGGCGCCCCATCGGCCTGACCTCGTCGAAACCGAACGTCGCAGCCAACCGCTCGGGCAGGCGGGTGCCGGCCACTGCTGCCGTGACGGCATCTCGCCGAGGCGCCGGCCACAGGGCGATGGTGATCACCGCAGCCACGGACAGCGCCGCGAGTTCGAGCACGAGGACCGAGACACCGACGATGCCGTGGAGCGGCGAACTCACACGCCAGCCGAGCCACAGCGACCACGCGGCGAGGCCAGTGATGCACAGCCATCGGCCCGTCCACCTCGCCAACATCTCCACCGTGGTCTCGCGTTCCTCGCCGCTCATCGGCTCCGATCGCGGGCAGCGAGCGGATTCCGCGTTGTCGTCGCGAGCTGTATCGGCACGCAGGTGCTGCCGCTTGAGTCGACGTCACCGTTCCGCGACATGCCGATGGCGCCGACGAACCGACCGATAACCTGCGGCTCCTGTGGGAACCGAGAAACGTGAACGTCAGAAGGCCAACCGCGCGATGCGCCAGCAACAGGTCGAACAGGCCGCGACGCGCAAGAAGATGATGCGCACCGTCGGCCTCGCGGTCGCCGGAATCGCGGCGATCGTCCTGTTCGTCTGGATCGCCAGCAACATCGTCGGCAGCGACGACGAACCGACGACGCCCACCCCGGCCGTGGTCGACACGACCGTCGCGCCCGACACCACCGACGGCTGACCCGGGGCGACACGTCGATGATCAGACAGCTCCTGCTCGCATCCGCAGTGGCCGTGGCGTTGGCCGCGTGTGGCAGCGACGACTCGTCCTCCGGGATCACCGCGCCGCCCGACACCGGCGCCAGCGCCGACGCAGGTGCGACCGCCGACACCGACGGATGCCCGCCTGTCGAGGGCGCCGCCGAGCAGACCCGCCAGTTCGATGCGTCGCCACCGATGTGTCTCGATGCGGACGCCACCTACGACGCGATCGTCACCACCAACAAGGGCGAGTTCACGATCGCCCTCGACCCGGACAACGGTCCGGTCGCTGCCAACAACTTCGTGTTCCTCGCACGCAACCAGTACTACGACGACACCGAGTGTCACCGCATCATCCCGAACTTCGTGATCCAGTGCGGTGATCCGACGGCGAGCGGGACCGGCGGTCCCGGCTACACGATCGTCGACGAACCGCCGACGGTCCCCTACGAGATCGGGTCGATCGCGATGGCGAAGACGGTGGCTCCGGACAGCGCGGGCAGCCAGTTCTTCATCATCACCGGGACCGACGGCGCGAATCTCCCACCCGACTACGCCTTGTTCGGCAAGGTCACCGAGGGATTCGACGACGCCGTGGCCGCCATGGCTGCCGCTGGCACGCCGGGTGACGGCGTGCCCAGCGAGCCGATCGAGATCGAGTCGATCCGCATCGTCCAGTCCTGACCGGTGCGCCGTCGGCGCCCCGGGCGATGTTCACGACGGAGGTTGTTCGTCGCGTGTGAGGTCGTCGACACCATCGAGTTCGATCTCGATCTGCCGTCGTGATGCGCGGCTGAGCGCGTGCGCCCCGACGGGCGACGACAACAGCTGCATGATGACCACGAGCAACAGCGTCGTGTAGGCCAACGTCGTGTCGATCTCGATCGCCGCGCCGATCGCAACGAGCACGAGCCCCAGCGTCGGCGCCTTCGCTGCCGCGTGCATCCGCGAGTACACGTCGCGAAACTTGACGACACCGATACCACCGATGGCCGTCAGCGCACACCCGGCGATGATGAAGAGGTCACTGGCGAGATTCATCAGCCGCCCCTCCGCTCGATGAACCGCGACAGCGCAGTGGTGCCCACGAAACCGACGAGGACGGCGACCAGCACCGTTTCGATCGTGATGCCGCTGTCGCTGCGGGCGGCCAGGACGATGATGGCGACGACGACCACGGACTGCAGTCCGTCGAGGCCGACCACACGGTCGGGCAGGCTGGGTCCGCGCAACAGGCGGTACATGAAGCCGCTGGCGGCGACCGCCAACAACACCAGTGCGATGGCACTCATGACGCGCTCCCTGAGAATTCGGTGCGGGCCCGCTCGACATCGGCACGCTGTTCCTTGGTGCCGAACGCGCGCACCGCGAGCCGTTCGAGGGTCAAGATGTCACGGCGGACGGTCTCGACGTCTTCGAAGTGCAGGACGTGGACGTACAACGTGGGCGGCCCCCCGGCGTCGTTCTCGTGCACGTCGACCGTGAGCGTGCCAGGGGTCAGGGTGATCGCATTGCCGATCAGCGCGACGAGCCCGTTGGTCGACACGTGCATCGGGATCGCGACGATCGCACGATTGACCTTCGACCCCGGCGTGATCACCTCCCAGGCGACCTGGAAGTTCGACATGACCAACTGGAAGAGGAAGTAGACGAGGAACACGACGGCCGACACCGGATGGAACGAGGTGAGCTGGACGCCGCTCACGCCGGTCGGGCGGGCGACGACGACCGCGAAGACGGCAACGCCGAGCCCCGACAACAGACTGGCGAGCCCGAAATCGCCCCACAGCAGCGCCCACACGAGCGTCAGCCAGATGATCAGCGCGGGGAGCCGCACGGTCGGGGTCATCCGTCGACCTCCTCACCGGGGTGCAGCACGGCCTCGACGTAGCGGTCCGGGTGCAGCAGGTCGTCCGCGGTTCGCCTGGCGTAGTCGTACAGCGGCCCGGCGAACACCATCAGGGCGACCGACAGCGCCACGACCGCTGTCGCACTGCCCATCATCAAGTGCGGCACACGGCTCTCCGGTGTCTCGATGAACGCAGCGATGGCCGGATCCTCCGGCTCACCCCAGAATGCCCCCGACCAGATGCGCACCATCACGTACATCGTCAGCAGACCGACGGCGAGGCTGACGGCCACGATCCACCACTCCTTGGCATCGATGCCGGCGTCGACCAGGGCGAACTTGCCGACGAACCCGGAGAACGGTGGCAGGCCGGCGATCGACAGCGCGGGCAGCGCGAACAACACCGCGATCATCGGAGCGCTGTGGGCGAGCCCGCCGATGCGCGACAACCGGTCGGAGCCCGCGCGCCGTTCGACGAGGCCGGCGACGAGGAACAGTGCGGTCTTCACGATGATGTGGTGCACGGTGTAGAACACGGCGCCGGCGACGCCCGCCAGCGTGAACAGTGCGAGGCCGAAGATCATGTAGCCGATGTGGCTGACGATGTGGAACGACAGCATGCGACGCAGGTCGTCCTGGGCGAGCGCGCCGAGCACACCGACGACCATCGTCAGCGCGGCGAGGACGAGCAGCAGCGTTCCCTGTTGCGCATCGGGCGGGAACAGCAGCGTCTGGGAGCGGATGATCGCGTAGACCCCGACCTTGGTGAGGAGCCCGGCGAAGACGGCGGTGATCGCTCCGGGCGCGGTCGGGTAGCTGTCGGGCAGCCAGAAGAACAGCGGGAACAGACCCGCCTTGATGCCGAACACGAGAATCAGCAGGAGCGAGAAACCGGTTCGCACGCCGTTCGAGAGCTCGGGCATGCGCTCGGCGAGCTCGGCCATGTTGACGGTGCCGGTCGCGGCGTAGATCAATGCCAGCGCGGTGATGAAGAACGTCGACGCGATCAGGCTGATCATCACGTACGACATGCCCGAGCGAACCTGGCCAGGGCGGCCGCCGAGTGTCAGCAGGACGTAGCTGGCGACCAGCATCATCTCGAACGCGACGAAGAGGTTGAAGAGGTCACCGGTGATGAAGCTCGCGGACACGCCGGCGGCGAGCACCAGGTACACCGGATTGAAGGCCGCGTAGCGCGACTCCTCGGCACCTTGGCCGATCGCGTAGACGAACACCGACACCAGCATCAGCGATGACACCACGAGCATCACCGCAGACAGTCGGTCGACGGCGAGGGTGATCCCGAGCGGCGCCTTCCACCCGCCGGCCTGCGTGACCGCCATGCCGTCGTCGTCGACGCGCACCATCAGCACGACGGCGACCACGACGTTGCACGTGAGCACGACCAGGGTGATGATGCGTTGCAGCCAGCGATACGGCGCCGCGGCGACACCCAGCGCAGCACCGAGCAGCGGCAGGATCACCGGCAGCGGAATGAGCGCGTTCATGCCCGGTCCTCTTCGGCTGCCTGGTCACGTTCGGCCTGGCGCTGCTCCTCGATGAGCTGGTCGACCTTCTGGCGACGGGCGATGAACCGGTCCTCGATGTCGTCTTCGACCACGTCGTCGTGGGTGATGCGCCAGCTGCGATAACCGAGCGCGAGGAGGAAGGCCGTGACACCGAAGGTGATGACGATCGACGTGAGCGCGAGCGCCTGCGGCAGCGGATCGGCGAATTCGGACGGGTCGGCGGTGCCGATCACCGGAGCGAGACCGCGACCACCTCCGGATGTCAGCAGCAAGATGTTGGAGCCGTGGCCGACCAGGCCGACCCCGATGAGGATCCGCGACAGGCGCCGCTGCAGGAGCAGATACGTCCCGGAGGCGAACAGGAAGGCCGCAGCGAAGGCGAGCAGGACGCTCATCGTCGGAACCCGACCTTGGGTGGCGGCGCATCGCTGCCGTCGTCGTCGGCACCCGGCGCGGTCGGGTCGTTCTCACCGAACGCGGCGAAGGCCATGAGACACAGCCCGATCACGACGAAGTCGACACCGAGGTCGAAGGGCAACGCGCTCGTGATCTTGACGTGGTGGAAGATCGGCAGGTCGAACTCGATGTCGCCGTGTTCGAGGATCGACCCGCCGAGCAGGATCGGGAAGAACGCGGTGAACGCCGCCATGAAGAGGCCGATCCCGAGGAACATGTGCGGCGGCAGCCGGAATGTGGAGCGCACCGCACCCGCGCCACCGGACACGTAGCGCAGGGCGAGCGCCGCGCCAATGACGAGGCCGCCGACGAAGCCGCCGCCCGGACGGTTGTGACCGGCGAACAGGAAGTAGAGAGCGAGCACGAGGATCGACGGATAGAGCACCTTGATCGAGGTGTCGAGGATCAGGATGCGCCGACCGCTGATCCCGACCGATGCCGGATCCGGTGTCGAGCCACCCGAGGTCATCGGCGTGTCGTTGTCGCTCATCGGAGCGCCTCGGGCATCTTGGGTTCGTTGCCGGCGTCGACGATCTCTTCGAAGACCGGGGCGTCGACGTCGCTGCGGCGGCGACCGGCGCGAGCCAGGCTGACCGCACCGGCGGCGGCGACGACCAGCACGGTGATCTCGCCCATCGTGTCCCAGCCGCGGAAGTCGACCAGCATCACGTTGACGACGTTGTGCCCCTTGCCCTTGGGCAGCGAACTCTCGATCATCACCTCGGACATCGACGGTTCCTCGACATCAGAGCGGGCATTGCTCGCGGAGAGCGCGAACACGAAGATGGCGATACCGACCACACCCGCGATGACGATGCGGATCGGCGCGACCATCACGGGGGCACGGTGGCGCCACGAGCGGGGCAGGAATCTCAGGACCAGCACGAACAGGACCGTGCTGAGCGTCTCGATCGAGAACTGCGTGAGCGCCAGGTCCGGGGCACCCTGGACGACGTAGAGCCCCGCCATCGAGTAGCCGACGGCTCCGAGCATCAGCGCTGCCGCGATGCGGTGGCGGACGATCGTCGCACCGAGCGCAGCGACGATCATCATGACGACGAGCGCGACGTGAGCCGGCGTCTCGACGAACTGCGGCAGTTCCCCGATCTCGCTCGCGAACGCACCGAGCGGCACGAGCGTGACCGTGAGCATGATGATCGTGATGTAGATCGGGAGCGAGCCGTTCTGCAGGACCGCCGTGACCCGGTTGGCGGTCAGCGAGATCCCCCGCAACACGCCGAGGAACGACTGCTCCGCCGAGGGCACGCCGCGGATCGCCGTGGAGAACGAGCGCTGCGCGTCGGCGACCTGACGACGCATGAGCGTGAGGGCGATGCCGGCCACGATCACGACGCCCGAGAGCAGCAGCGCCGTGTTGAAGCCCGCGAAGAGCACGACCTCCTTCGGGTGCGAACCGGGGTACAGCGCGATCGTCGCCTGCTCGACGAGGCGACTGATCAGCGACGGAGCGACACCGAACGCCACGGTTGCGATGGTGAGCACGACGGAGGGGCCCACGAACAACGCGCTCGGGGCATGGGCCGTGCGGGACACGACCGGGTGCTCGTCGGAGCCGAAGACACCGAAGACACCGAGCACGAAGCGGGCCGAGTACGCGAACGTCAGGATCGACGCGATGACGATCACGATCAGCACGGTCGTGCCACCGACGAAGTCGGCGTACTCCAGGTAGCCGTCGAGCGCCTTCTCCTTGGCGATGAACCCGAACAGCGGTGGCAGACCGGCCATCGAGGCAGCGCTCAACACGGCGACGACCTGGACGACGCGCCACCCCGAACCGAACCCGTGGAGATGGCGGATGTCGCGGGTGCCGGTCTCGTGGTCGATGATCCCGACGACCATGAACAGCGCCGCCTTGAACGCCGCGTGGGCGAGGATCAAGACGATGCCCGCCTCGGCGATGTGATATTCGCCCGCCCCGAGCAGCAGCATCATGAACCCGAGCTGGCTGACGGTGCCGTACGCGAGGAGCAGCTTGAGGTCGGTCTGCCGCAACGCGCGCAGGCCACCGACCATCATCGTGATCGCGCCGACGGTGAGCGCCACAGCCCGCCAGTTGCCGGTCATCGCGAACATCGGGGCGAGCCGGGCGACCAGGTACACCCCGGCCTTGACCATCGTTGCCGAGTGCAGATACGCACTGATCGGTGTCGGCGCGACCATCGCCGCTGGAAGCCAGCTGCTGAACGGGATCTGCGCCGACTTCGTGAACGCGCCGATGAGCACGCAGATGATCCCCGCGTTCACCGCGCCACCGCTGGGCGGGTCGGCGAGCAGCTCCGAGATCCGATACGTGCCACCGGCCTGGCCGATGATGATCAGGCCGGCGAGCAGGACGAGCCCGCCCGCACCGGTGATGAAGATCGCCTGCAGCGCTGCCGCTCGAGCTCGGGGGTTGGTGTCGTCGTTGCCGATCAGCAGGTAGCTGGTGACCGAGGTGAGTTCCCAGAAGATGAAGAGCGCGATGAGCTGGTCGGACAGGACCACCCCGAGCATCGCGCCGGCGAACAGCACGAGCACGCCCGCGAGCCGGGCCAATCCGGGCTTGTCGTGGCTGAAGTAGCCGAGCGAATAGATGCAGATCAGGACACCGATGCCCGACACCAGCGCGACCATCACCAGCGCGAACGCATCGAGCCGCAGATCGATGTTGATCCCGAGTTCCGGCACCCACGCGAACGAGTCGGTGACCGGCGTGCCGTCGAGGACTCCGTTGGCCTTCGTCGTTGCCCAGATCACGGTGGCCAGCGGTGCGATCGCAGCGACCAGGAACGCCCTGCGTTCGAGGACGCGGCCGCCTGCGATGATCCCGACACCGAGGACGAGGTGGAGAATGAGGAGGGCGAACATCGGATCTGCCGGGCGAGAACGGGCGCCCGAATGCCTGCGACGATATGGCCTGGAGCGCCATTGCCGTGCATTCCCGGACGTGATCGTCACGCGAAATCGTCATCGATTCGGCACCCGCTTCGCTTTGGCCCGGTTACCACCCGGTAGCTAGCTTGCGCGGATGGCTGAACTTCGCACTGTCGGAATCATCGGATCGGGAATCATGGGCTCCGGGCTCGCCGAGGTCGCAGCGCGCGCCGAGTTCGACGTCGTCGTGCGGTCACGCACCCAGGCCGGGGCCGACGCCGTGCTCGCCGGCATCGACAAGGGCCTGACCAAGCAGGTGGCACGCGAGCGCCTCACCGAGGAGGAGCGCACCGCGATCCTCGGCCGCATCACCGTCACCGACGATCTGCAGGCCCTGAGCGACTGCGATCTCGTGATCGAGAGCGTCGTCGAGGACATGGCGGTCAAGCGTGAGCTGTTCGAGCAGCTCGACCACATCGTCAAGCCCGACGCGATCCTCGCCACCAACACCTCCACGCTCGCCGTCGTCGAACTGGCGATGGTCACCGAGCGTCCCGACAAGGTGTGCGGCATCCACTTCTTCAACCCGGCACCGATGATGAAGCTCGTCGAGGTCATCAAGCCGCTGACCGCGTCCGACGAGACCATCGAGACCGCGCTCGCATTCGCCGGCACCTGCGGCAAGGACGCCGTGCAGGTCGAAGACCGCGCTGGGTTCATCGTCAACGCGCTGCTCTTCCCGTACCTGAACAACGCGATCCGCATGTGGGAGAACGGCACTGCCTCGATGGACGACATCGACACAGCGATGATGGGCGGCTGCAACTTCCCGATGGGCCCGTTCGCGCTCCTCGACCTCGTCGGGCTCGACACCTCGCTGGCGATCCTCGATGCGCTCTACGCCGAGTTCCGCGATCCGAACTTCGCGGCTGCGCCGGCGCTGCGCCGCATGGTTGCCGCCGGTCAACTCGGCCGCAAGACCAAGCAGGGCTTCCGCTCCTACTGATGTG
>JBAWHL010000174.1:0-2063 GCA_049593815.1 Ilumatobacteraceae bacterium
CGGTCGGTTCGGGCCGCTCGACCAGCACGCAGCAGTGGCCGAACACACGTTCCGCCGGTAGGATCGGCCGACGATGGCCGCCCGTACTTCCGCCGCCCGAACCTCGACCAGCTCGCCGACGCCCGCCGCGCCGCGCAAGCGCACGAAGAAGGTCGACGAGCCGCAGATCATCGTGCGCGGCGCGCGCGAGCACAACCTCAAGAACGTCAACGTCGAGCTCCCTCGTGACAAGCTCATCGTGTTCACCGGCCTGTCCGGTTCCGGCAAGTCGAGTCTCGCGTTCGACACCATCTACGCCGAGGGGCAGCGTCGCTACGTCGAGTCGTTGAGCTCCTATGCCAGGCAGTTCCTCGGCCAGATGGACAAGCCCGACGTCGACATCATCGAAGGGCTGTCGCCGGCGATCTCGATCGACCAGAAGTCGGCGAGCCGCAACCCGCGGTCGACCGTCGGCACCATCACCGAGGTCTACGACTACCTCCGCCTGCTGTACGCCCGGATCGGTGTCCAGCACTGCCCGAACGACGGCACGAAACTCCAGCGCCAGACGCCGCAGCAGATCGTCGACCGCATCCTGGCGATGGACGAGGGCATTCGATTCCAGGTGTTGGCCCCCGTCGTTCGTGGTCGCAAGGGTGAGTACGACACGCTGCTCGAGGACCTCTCCGGGCAGGGCTACGTGCGCGCTCGGATCGACGGCGAGACCGTCGACATCGATGAGTTCCTCAAGCGTGACGAGCGGCTCGCCAAGTACGAGAACCACAAGATCGAGATCGTCGTCGACCGGCTCGTGTTGAAAGAGGGCATCGACCGTCGCCTCACCGACTCGCTCGAGCAGGCGCTCGGCCTCGCCGACGGCGTCGCCGAGATCGAGGTCGTTCCTCGAGCAGGAGAGGGTGAGCCCGAGACGCTCACGTTCAGCCAGCACCTGGCATGCCCGGTGTGTGGCACCAGCTACGACGAGCCGGCACCTCGCAACTTCTCCTTCAACTCCCCCTACGGGGCGTGCGCGGCATGTGACGGGTTGGGCACCACGTTCGAGGTCGACCCCGAGTTGATCATCCCCGATCCGGAGATGTCGCTGCTCGAGGGTGCGATCGCCCCGTGGCGAAGCGCCAACACCCAGTACTTCACGCGCATGCTCGAGTCGGTCGCCGAGGTGCACGAGGTCGACATGAATGCGCCGTGGGAGAAGCTCACGGCCAAGCAGCAGAAGACCATCCTCCACGGCGTCAAGGGCAAGATGACCGTCAAGTACAAGAACCGCTACGGGCGGTCCCGGTCGTACTCGACCGAGTACGAAGGCGTCATCCCGTGGATCAAGCGACGCCACGAGGGCAGCGACAGCGAGTGGGCGCGCGACCAGTACGAGGGGTACATGCGCCTGGTCGCATGCACCACGTGCGACGGCGCGCGATTGAAGCCGTCGACGCTCGCCGTGACGATCGACGACAAGAACATCTCCGAGGTCTCGGACATGTCGATCGGTGAGTCGGCCAAGTTCCTCGCCGCGTTGGAACTGTCAGAGCGTGATCGGATGATCGCCGAGCGGGTCACCAAGGAGATCAACGCGCGTCTCGGCTTCCTGCTCGACGTCGGCCTCGACTACCTGACGCTGTCACGTTCCGCGGGCACGCTCGCCGGCGGCGAGGCACAGCGGATCCGGCTCGCCTCCCAGATCGGCTCCGGTCTGGTCGGCACGCTCTACGTGCTCGACGAACCGTCGATCGGGCTGCACCAACGCGACAACCGGCGCTTGATCGACACGCTGACGCGGTTGCGTGACCTGGGCAACACCGTCATCGTCGTCGAGCACGACGAGGAGACGATCCGGATCGCCGACCACGTCGTCGACATCGGGCCCGGTGCCGGGCTGCATGGCGGCGAGGTGGTCGTCTCCGGCACGGTGGCCGACGTGCTGGCCGAGGAGCGCTCGCTGACCGGGGCCTACCTCTCGGGCCGCCGGACGATCGCCATCCCCGAGATCCGCCGGCCGCCGGGGGAGAACTGGGTCGTGGTGCGCGGCGCCCGGGAACACAACCTCGACACCATCGACGTCGAGT
>JBAWHL010000175.1:0-2455 GCA_049593815.1 Ilumatobacteraceae bacterium
GACGGTTGCGCTGAGCGCAACGGTGGCTCAGAATTTCGGGGTTGTTGGCGACTCAGCCGAGGGGGAGGTCGTCGGGGGTGAGCTGGAGGGCGATCTCGTTCCAGATCACCATCGCGTGGTTCACGCCCACCTCGGTATCGGCCCCGGCGACCGTCTGGATGGCGATCGAGATGTCCTCGCCAGGCAGGTAGGCGTTGACACCGCCGGTACCGGCGAACAGCGGCGCCTGAGCCACCCAACCGTTGAACACCAACACGCCCAGGCCGTAGTACCGCTCGGGCGTCATCTGTGTGCACCCCCCACACGAGGCCGGCGGTGGGCCGAGCTCGACCACCTGATCGTCGACGAACGTCTCATAGGACGCCTCGCTCAACAGTTCGCCGGAGCCGATGGCCGCAGCGGATGTCACGAGGTCACAGATGTTGCTGGCCACGATGCCGCCGGGAGCGGTCTGCCAGGACGGATTCCAGTACGTCGTGTCCTCGAAGACGTCGCGCTCGGAGGTGTAGCTCTGCAGCACCGGCGCGGGCAGGCTCGAGTCCAACTGCGGCGACGTGGCCGCCAGGCCGAGCGGGTCGATCACGCGCTCGCTGAGCAGCGTTGCGAGGTCGGCGCCACCGATCTGTTCGAGCGCTGCTCCGAGAATCACGTAGTTCGTGTGGGAGTAGTTCCACGCGGTCCCGGGTTCGTACAACACGGGCGCCTCGAACGCGACGTCGAGGAGATCCTCGGGTGTCCACGTCCCGAACGGATCCTCGTTGAAGGCGTCCTCGAAGTCGGTGTTGCCGACGTAGTCCGGGTAGCCGGACGTGTTGCGGACCAGCATCTCCAGCGTCACGGTGTTGGTGTTCGGGACGTCGAGATGCGGGAGCCAGGTGCTGATCGGGTCGTCGAGGGCGGCGTCACCATCTTCGACCATCAACAGGAGCAGGGTGCCCATGTAACCGAACGCGACGTTGCCGACCCGGAACCGCATGGCCGGGTCGACGGGCGTCGAGGTGATCGACTCGCCGACTGCACCGGCGGCGATGAGATCGTCGTCACGGGTCACCCGATACAGCACCGAGGTCAATCCGGCATCGGCGGCCAGTTGGTCGACGGTGGCGGCGATCGCCTCGGCATCGTCACCGGTCGGGACCTCGTCGACACATGTGGAGAGGGGTGCGGCATCGGCGGATTCGGACGGCGCGGCGTCGTCGGATCCCCCGGAGCATCCAGCAGCCAGGAGCAAACCGGCCGCCACCGCCAGTGTGCCCCACCGACGGCGAGGATCTGCCGGCGCGCAGTGACGGAACACGGCCGCGTTCCTCATGAGCGCAGCCATGTGCCGAGGCCGGTCATGTCGTAGAACTCCGACGTGACCGACGTTGCCTGCTCGCCATCCACGTCGAACACGATGCCCGTCGGCCCGAGCGAGTTCTCGCCGGGCGGCGTGAACAGGAAGGTGTCGCCGTCGAGCGGCGTGAGCTCGAACGTCATGCCGTCGGGTCCGAGCGTCATCACCAGCACGCCGGAGGACTCGGTGACGACCATCGGGCCGTAATAGTCGTTGGCGTAGGTCCCGACGTAGGTCGACAACGTGGCCGGCGGCGCGGGGTCGGCGACGGGCTCACTCCAGTCGGTCGGCGTCTCCGACGCGAAGAGTCCGGCAAAGAGACCCGTGTACCCGGCGAGCCAGTCACGTGTGGGCTCACCAGCGATGATCATGTCGATCACGGTGTCCGCGGTCGCCTCGGCGAGACCGACCGGTTGGCCGTTGGTGATCACGGCCACGCCGAGGTCCTGCCCGGGAACGATGGAGATGTTCGTGCCGGTTCCCAACAGGAAGGCCCCCGAATGGCCCCAGCTGGTGTATCCGTCGTCGCGCACGCCGACGTTGAGCCCGAGCCCGTAGAGGCCGGTGTGGGCGCTCGGCGTCGACGGCGACCCCTTGACGCTGTGCGGCGTCTGCATGGCGAGCAGCGCCGCGGGGTCGATGAGTGGCTCCCCGTCCAGTTCGCCCTCCGCGAGCTGGAGACGCAGCCACTGCCCGAGGTCGTTCGCCGTCGACGACACGCCACCGGCAGGAGTCTGCGGGTCGGGGTCGCGCTGGTCGGTCGTGACGATCCAGTTGCCGTCGGCGTCGCGTTGGTGAGGTACCGCCCGGTCATCGGAGGCCATGTAGTCGGCGAACAGCGCCGACGAGTTCGTCATCCCGGCGGGGACGAAGAGTCGTTCTGCAATCAGTTCGTCCCACGTCACACCCGATGCGTTCGCAGCCGCGACGGCAGCGGCAGTGAGCCCGAAGTTGGTGTAGCGGTGCTGTTGTCGGAACGGCAGCAGCGGTTGCTCGACGAGGCGATCGAAGACTTCCTGTTGGTCGTAGCCGAGGTCTTCGAGCAGGTCGCCCGCATGTGCTGGGAGCCCGCTGCGATGCGTGAACATGTCTGCGTAGCTGACGTGCGCGGTGACGTAG
>JBAWHL010000176.1:0-4238 GCA_049593815.1 Ilumatobacteraceae bacterium
ACCTTCTCGATGATCGGACCGAGGGTCTTGCACGGTCCGCACCACGGCGCCCACAGGTCGACGACGACCGGAACGTCGGCGGACTTGTCGAGGACTTCGGTCTGGAAGGTGGCGTCGGTGACATCGATGGCAGCCATGGACTCAACGCTACCGGTGGTCGCTGGCTACCCTCGGCACTGATGACGGCGACAGCGTTCACGACCCGAAGCGGACCGACCCGATGACGGCGGTGACCGGAATCGACGTGCCGGCGGTGACGGCGTGGCTCGAACAGCACGTCGACGACGCCCGTGGCCCCTTCACATTCGACGTGATCGCCGGCGGCCACTCCAACCTGACCTACCGCGTCACGGGCGCCGACGGCGCCCGCTTCGTGCTTCGTCGCCCTCCGCTCGGCCACGTGTTGGCGAGCGCGCACGACATGGGCCGCGAGCACCGCATCCTGGCCGGTCTGCAGACCAGCGCCGTGCCCGTGCCGCCGGTCGCCGGATTCTGCGAAGACCTCGACGTGAACGATGCTCCGTTCTACGTGATGAGATTCGTCGACGGACACGTCCTGCGTGACCGAGAAGCCGCCGAGTCTGCGCTCACGGAGGCCGCACGCAGCAATGCCAGCCGATCGCTGGTCGACACGATGGCCACGATCCACGCGGTCGATCTCGATGCCGCCGGGCTGAGCCAACTCGGCCGACACGAGGGCTACATCGAGCGCCAACTGACACGCTGGTACAGCCAGTGGAACCAGGGCAAGACCCGCGAACTCGCCGCGGTCGACCGGGTGTACACCGGCCTGATGGAACGGATTCCCGAGCAGGGTCCGGCCACGATCGTGCATGGCGACTACCGCCTCGACAACACCATGGTCGGCGACGACGGCAATGTCGTGGCGGTCCTCGACTGGGAGATCTGCACGCTCGGCGACCCACTCGCCGATCTCGGCCTCCTCCACGTGTACTGGAACGGCCCGAACGATCCCACCGGCGCCTGGAGCGGATCGGCCACCACGGCACCCGGCTTCTGGGACCGACCACAGCTCACCGAGCGGTACGCCGAGGTCTCCGGGCGCGACGTCTCGCAACTCGACTTCTACATCGCGTTCGCCTTCTGGAAGCTCGCCTGCATCATCGAGGGCGTCTACTCGCGCTACCTCGGCGGTGCGCTCGGCGACCGTCCCCCCGAGGAACTCGCTCCCTTCAAGCTGCAGGTCGAGCAAGCCGCCGCGAGCGCAGAGCGATACCTGGACGCGTTGCAGTGACCTCCTCGGGACGCCGCGACGTCGAGGGCGTGTACAACTGGCTCGTCGACGAGCCGATGCTGCATGAACCGGTCCTCGTGGTGATGCTCACCGGGTGGATCGACGCTGCGGGCGCCGCCGCCGCCGCTGCCGATGCGGTGTCCAACGAGTGCGAGACGAGCCCGATCCTGCGCTTCGACGACGACACCTTCATCGACTATCGAGCGCGGCGCCCTCTCATGGAACTCCGCGATGGGGTCAACACCGACCTCGTCTGGTCGACCATCGAGCTGCGCGCTGGACGGTCGTCGTCGGGGCGCGACGTCCTGCTGCTCACGGGGCCCGAGCCCGACATGGCCTGGCGCAAGTTCGGTGCCGCCGTCTCCGACCTCGCCGTCGAGTTGGGCGTGACCAAGATGGTCGGCTTCGGTGCCTACCCGTTCGCCACGCCGCACACCCGGTCGCCGCGCCTGTCGTGCACGTCGCCATCCACCGAGGTGCTCGCCAGCGTCACGTTCGCCCGGAGTTCGGTCGATGTGCCCGCAGGCGTCGCGGCCACCCTCGAGCACGCGCTGCATGCGCGCAAGATTCCGACGCTCGGCATCTGGGTGCAGGTGCCGCACTACGTCGCGGCGATGCCCTATCCCGCCGCATCGGTCGCGCTGCTCGACGGTCTCACCGAGGTGACCGGGATCGAACTCGCCGCCGCCGACCTGCGCGCAGCCATCGCCCCGCAGCGTCAGCGGATCGACGCCACGATCGCCGACAACACCGAACACATCTCGATGCTGCGCCAGCTCGAAGAGCTCTACGACGCATCGATCGATGGCGAGGTCGATTCCGGCCCCGCCTTCGAGATGCAGTCGGGCGACGATCTCGCCGACGAGATCCAGGCGTTCCTGCGCGATCAGGACTGACGGCGAGCGCTGCCGGAGCGTCGCGCCGGCTCGAGACGTCCTCGGGGTGGACAGCCGATGCGTCGTTCGCTGCGCTTCTGGGTACGCCTCCCCTCGATGTCCGAGAACCAGACCACCCGTGAGCAGACGCCCACCAACGCGACCACCAACGATCACACGATCGCCATCATCGGGGCCGGCTCGGCCGGCGAGGCGCTCGTCCGAGAGTTGGACGGCAGCTCGGAGCGAGTCGTCCTCTTCGAACCCGAGTACGTCGGCGGCGAATGCCCCTTCCTGGCCTGCATGCCGAGCAAGTCGATGCTCCACGATCGCAACGTGCGCTCCTGGGACGGCGCCGTGTCACGGCGACACGAGATCGTCTCCCACCTGGACGACTCCGGCCACGCCGACCAGGCGCGCGATGCCGGTGCCGTCCTGGTTCGCGCCGCGGCCCGGATCGTCGGACCGGGTGCGGTCGAAGCCGCCGGAGTCATCCATCTCGTCGACCACATCGTGGTCGCCACCGGCGCCACGCCGGACATACCGGCCATCGACGGTCTCGATGCATCGCACGATCGAGTCTGGACGAGTCGGGACGCCCTGACCACGGACGAACGCCCCGACTCGGTGGTCATCCTCGGCGGCGGACCGATCGGCAGCGAACTGGCGTTCATGTTCGCCGGATTCGGCGCGGGTGCGACCACGCTCGACATGGCCGAACGACCGGCTCCCGATCTCCACCCGAGGGTCAGCGAACTGATCGTCGCGACGCTCGAGCAGGCGGGCGTCACGGTCGTCAACGGCATCGAGGTCGAACGCATCGAATTGACCGACGAGTCCGCGACGGTCCACCTCGTCGACGGTGCGAGCCACACGGCGGATCGTCTCATCGTGTCGGCCGGACGCACCCCCGACCGTCACGGGCTCGGCTTCGAGAGCCTCGGCGTCGATCCCGACAGCCTGACGGTCTCGGACACCGGCCTGGTCGATGGCACCGACAATGTCTGGATCATCGGCGATGCAGCGGGCAACGATCAGTACACGCACGTCGCCAACCACCACGCCGCGGTGATCGCAGACCACCTCACCGGCGCCAGGCAGCGCACGTTCGACGACGTGGTCGTCCCCGCGTGCGTCTTCATCGACCCACCCGTCATGACCGTCGGCCCGAGCTGGACCGACCTCAGCGGCGACGACGACGTCGTCTGGGCCGAGGTCGATCTCGACAACCCACGGTCGGCCACCGACGAACACGGCACAGGATTCCTCGCCGTCGCCGCCCGCCGCTCGACCGGATGCGTCGTTGCCGCGAATGGCATCGGCGCCCGTTTCGACGAGATCGCCCATGCGCTCGTCGTCGCCATCGACGGCTCCGTTCCCGTCAGCCGATTGGCGCAGATGCTCCAACCCTTCCCGACGGTGGGCGAGGTCCTCGGCGAGGCCTTCGACCGACTGGCCCGGCAGCTCGACGCGACGCCGTAACGGTCCACACCGCGCTCGCTCCAGCCCCGTTTCGTGCCGCCGGTGCCACTACCTTCACGGGCATGAAGATCGACGGCAGCATCGGCATGGACCTCCGCAACGTTCCCCAGAACGCGAAGGAGGTGGAGGCGGCCGGGTACACCGGCGCGTGGACGGCGGAGACGTCCCACGACCCGTTCCTCCCGCTCCTCCTCGCAGCGGAACACACCGAGAAGCTGGAGGTCGGCACGTCGATCGCCGTCGCCTTCGCTCGCAACCCGATGACGCTCGCCAACACGGCGTGGGACCTCCAGGCGTACTCCCAAGGCCGTTTCATCCTCGGGCTCGGCAGCCAGATCAAGCCACACATCACCAAGCGCTTCTCGATGGAGTGGAGCCATCCGGCGCCACGGATGCGCGAGATGGTGCTCGCGATGCGAGCGATCTGGAACACCTGGCTCACCGGTGAGAAGCTCGAGTTCCGCGGCGAGTTCTACACGCACACACTGATGACGCCGTTCTTCACGCCCAACGCCAAGGAGCTCGACGGATTCGGCCCGCCGAAGGTCTTCCTCGCTGGCGTGGGTGAACTGATGACCGAGGTCGCCGGCGAGGTCTGCGACGGGTTCATCTGCCACGGATTCACC
>JBAWHL010000177.1:0-2231 GCA_049593815.1 Ilumatobacteraceae bacterium
GCCACGGCCCACACGTCGAGCGCGTACGGAAACCGTTCCTCGGTCACGGCGTGGGCCAGGTAGTAGATCGTGCCCATGCCGCGAATGCCGAAGAACGAGATCGCCCATCGTTGCGGGCGTGGGAGGCCGGATCCGGTGAGGCTCACCAACCCGGCGACGGGACGCACGACGAGCACGATGACGATCGCGACCACGACGCCGATGGGGGACAACGCCACGAGGGCACCGTCGACGACCGATCCGCCCAGCAGCAGGAGGAACACCACACTCGCCAGTTGCTCGAGCGTCTCGGCGAAGTCGTGGAGCGCCTCGTGGTATTCGTGGTCGCGCTCCGTGCGTCGGATCATGACGGCAGCGATGAAGACGGCGAGGAAGCCGTAGCCGTGTGCGAGCTCCGTGACGCCGTAGACGAGGAGGGTTGCGCCGATCGACACGAAACCCTGTCCGGAGCGGGCGAGGCGGACGCGCGTGGGCAGCCCGAAGGCGAGGTAGGCGATCAGCCGGCCGAGGACGATGCCCGACACCACCCCGATCGAGAGCTTGATCAGAACGTCGTCGACGACCCAGCCGCCGAACCACGCGCCGCCCGCGGCCATGGCGATCGCCAAGTTGGTGAACGGAAAGGCGAGTCCGTCGTTGAGCCCCGCCTCCGACGTCAGTGAGAACCGGACCTCGTCGTCGGCGTCGTCCTCCGGGTCCGGCGCTCCGTGCGGCCCCGCGAGCTGGACGTCCGACGCCAACACCGGGTCGGTCGGCGCCAGCACCGCACCGAGCAGGACCGCAGCAACCGCGGGCAGGCCGAGCACCACGCCGCCGAGCAGGGCGATGCCGGCGATCGTGAGCGGCATGGCGATGCCGAGCAGTCGCCACGTGCTCGACCAACTGCGCCAGCCGAACGGTCGCCGGAGCTTGAGGCCGGCACCCATCAACGAGATGATCACGACGAGCTCGGTGAGATGCTCCGCCCAGGTGGTGTCGTCGCCGCTCGTCGGCAGTGGTGCCTCGAGATCGATCGGAAGCGCGAACAGCGCCATGCCGGCCGCGACGTAGACGATCGGCAGCGAGATCGGTGCCCGTTCGAGCAACGACGGCAGGACCGCTGCGCCGAGAACCGCCACGCCGAGGACGGCGAGCGCGAGCGGGTAGTACTCCATCCGCCCTGCGGTACCCAGTCGGTCGCTCGATCACGCATCGGATCGCAACGGCGTGCGACGCGATGACCCGTTGGTCAGCCGAGCGCGACGACACCGACGACGCCGACGAGCACCAGCGCGCTCGCTGCGTACTCGGCACGGGTGTGCTGCTCGTGGAGGACCCACGCGGAGATCGCGAACGCCATCACCAGTTCGACCTGGCCGAGGGTCCGGACCTTGGCGGCGTTCGTCAGCGTGACTGCGACCGCCCAGCCGGCCGAGCCGCAGAGGCTCAGGACACCGACCGGGAGTGCGGCGCGCCAGTTGCGCCAGACCCGCGTGAACTCCGATCGATCGGTCGCGATCAGCTGGGTCCCGTTGAGTGCGGTCTGGATGCCGAGCATCACCGTGAGGGTCAGGAGTGCGTGGGCCCACGTCGATCCGCCATCGAGCGATGTGGAGGCGCCCCGGATGCCGACAGCGGCGACCGCGAATCCTGCTGCGGCCAGGATGCCCATCAACGCTGCCGGGTCAGCGGCGCTGGTCAGCGCATCGAGGAGTCGGTTCGGGGCGGCGAGCCAGGCGACGCCGATCATGCACACGATCGCCGCCAGCCATCCGAGCGGGGCGAGTGGCTCGCCGAGCGCGACAGCTGACACGAGTGCGACGAGGATCACCTCGGTCTTGGCGTAGACGGTGCCGATCGCGAAGTCCCGCAGGTCGAAGGCGCGCAGCAGGGCGAGCGTCCCGAGGATCTGTGCGGTCCCGGCCCCGGCCACGATCAGCCAGAAGCGAGCCGGAATCGAGGGGACCTCGGCCCCCGCCACGACGAAGGTCGCGAACGAGGCGAACACCGCCAACGGAAAGCCATAGGCATACCGCACGAACCCGGCCCCGTTGACCGACAACACCGACCGCAACTGGTGTTGGCGCGACGTCCGCAGGATCTGGAACGTCGCCGCAGCGAGGGTGATGGGAATCCACATGGTGTCTCACATGATGGGACGATGAGTCCGACCACTGAGAACACTATCGCCCCACCCCCTGCGCTTCCCCTTTTCGTACTCCCGGGCGGGAACAGTTCCCGCCCGGGAGTAC
>JBAWHL010000178.1:0-10912 GCA_049593815.1 Ilumatobacteraceae bacterium
CCCCGCGAGGGGAGGTCGGTGACGGGCGGCGGGTACGGGTGCTCGTCGTAGAACTCGCGGATCGCGTCCGCTGCCGACGACGGGGACGTCACGCGCTGATCGTGCCGGCTTCGAGTTTCGCGAGGAGCTTGTCGATGCTGAACGACGCGGGCTCCTGCCGTGGGGGGAACTCGTCGAAGGACTGCAGCATCTGCGCGACGTACGCCTGCGCCGGGATCAGCAGGAACGTGCGGCTGAGCATCCAGTCGTAGTAGCTGTTCGACGTTTCGTCGGCGCGCTCGAAGGGATCCGTCCGCAGGTTGAACATCTTCGGAACTCGCAGCTCCACGTACGGGTCGATCCAGACCTGGAGGGTGCCACGGGCGCGCTGCTCGAGGAACACGAACTTCCAGTTGTCGTAGCGCATCGCGGTGAGGTCGCCGTCGTCAGAGACGTAGAAGAAGTAGTTCCGGGCGCTCTTGTCACTGGCGCCGGTGATGTAGTCGAGTTGGTTGAACCCGTCGAGATGCGACTTGAACGTCGTCCCATTCAGCTCGGTGCCGGCCCTCAACTCCTCGGCGACATCGGGGTTGCCGGCTGCAGCGAGCAGCGTGACGAACCAGTCGTTGTGACTGACGATTCCGTTGAGCACGGTGCCCGCTTCGATCTGTCCAGGCCAGCGGACGACGCACGGCACCCGGTAGGCGCCTTCCCAGTTGGAGTCCTTCTCGTTGCGGAACGGCGTCATCCCCGAGTCGGGCCACGAGTTCATGTGTGGGCCGTTGTCGGTGGAGTACATCACGATCGTGTTGTCGGCGATGCCGAGACGATCCAGTTCGTCGAGGACCTGACCGACGATCTCGTCGTGGTACAGCATCGTGTCGTGGTACGTCGACTGCCAACGACCGGCGCGGCCGAGGTCCTCATCACGGGTGTGGGTACGGAAGTGCATGTGGGTGGTGTTGAACCACGCGAAGAACGGGGTGTCGGCCTCGACCTGGCGCTGCATGAAGTCGATCGTCGCGTCGCGGAATTCCTCGTCGCAGGTCTTCATCCGCTCCTTGGTGAGCGGACCGGTGTCCTCGATCCGCTGGGTTCCGTCGCCGTTGGCCCACGACTTGATGACGCCTCGCGGGGCGAACCGGTCACGGAAGTTCGGGAAGTCTTCGTCGGTCGGGTAGTCGGGGTGCTCGGGCTCCTCCTCGGCGTTGAGGTGGTAGAGGTTGCCGAAGAACTCGTCGAAGCCATGTGCCGTCGGGAGGTATTCGTCGCGATCACCGAAGTGGTTCTTGCCGAACTGCCCGGTGGCGTAGCCCTGCTCCTTGAGCGCGGTGGCGATCGTCGGGTCTTCGGCGGGGTAGCCGATGGGGGCGCCGGGCATGCCGACCTTGGTGAGTCCGGTGCGGTACGGGTTCTGACCGCTGATAAAGGCCGCGCGGCCTGCGGTGCAGCTCTGCTCGCCGTAGTAGTCGGTGAACCGGGCTCCTTCGTTGGCGATCCGATCGATGTTGGGGGTCCGATATCCCATCATTCCGTCGCTGTAACAGCTCAGGTTGGTGATGCCGATGTCATCTCCCCAGATGATCAGAATATTCGGCTGTTCGGCCATGTCGTCGGGCTCCTCATTGTTCGAAATCGAAGGGGTGCGATGTGCGTCAAATTCCTAGCACACGCAGACCCGAGCGACCCCACGTCGAGGGAACCGATTCGGCCGTTCCCGGTCAGTTCGTCCCGAGATACATCGCTCGGATGCCGAGCCCCATGATGAACAGACTGCCGAGCCCGTACAGCAGATACACCTTGTCCTTGACGAACGGGCTGCCCCGGTAGCTGTAGAGGATGCCGATCGCGACGATCGTGCTGAACCCGTACAACGCATGGAACTGGTCGAGTTCGATGTCGTACCGGTTCACCATGAGCGCACCCACGATCGCGACGGCGAACGCCGAGAGATCGGCGAGCCCGATCGCGCACCAGATCAGCGGGATGCGCAGCGCCAGCCACCGATGTGCAGCGAGCGCCCACACGCCGACGGCTGCGTTCGACAGCACCAGGAACCACGCGAGGACGTCGTGGATGTCACCAAGTGATCCCACGATCAGACCTGCATGCGGGAATCAGATGCCGCAGTCGTCGCCGCCGAGGATCGCGGTGACGGTCGCTTCGTCGTCGACACCGGTGAGGTAGCCGCGGAGGCTGTCGTTGACGTAGAAGAACGGCGGGGTGAAGTCGTCTTCGGGGTGGAACGTCGCGGCCGGATACGCCGCGGCGACGTCGATCACACGCGACCCGATCTTGACGCCCCGTGTCGTCGTCAGCCCGACGGGTTCGCCACCGATCGAGCCGGCGTCACCGTAGGTGTAGCCGAAGAAGTGCCGCCGCCCCTGGACGATCTGGGAGACGTCGCCGAAGATCAGCGTCAGGACGCCCCAGGAGACACGGCGATGCTCGTCGCCGTCGCAGATGCCGACCGTGAGCGGATCGATCCATCCCGTGTCGTTGTCCGGAGCCCCGAGATAGGAGTTGATGTAGTCGACGACGCCGTCGGCATCCGCTCCGAATCCCGCGGTCCCGATGCCCTCGCCACTGAGGAGCAATTCCTCGACCGTGGGGTCCGGCTCGGTCGTGGTCGGCGCGACGACGGTGGTGGTCGTCGAGGTCGTGGTCGTCGTCGAGGTCGTGGTCGTCGACGTGGTCGTCGTGCTCGCGGGGATCGTGGTCGACGTGGTCGGCAACAGCGTGAACTCGGTGGTCGACGTGTCCGTGTCGGCATCGTCGGACCCACCGCACGCGGCCATCACGAGCCCGGACGCGAGCGCCAGTGCGGAGAATCGCCGAATCATGGAGTTCATCATGGTCCAGTCTCGTGTCTGAGCAGCGGATTTCACTGTCGCGCCGGTCACGCGGACGGGAAGATCCAGTCCCGTCGGTACGGCGGTTGACGATCGTGCTCGATGAACCACTCCGTCCCGAACGACGCGCCGAACGCCTCGTCAGGCATCTGGAGGAAGAACGAGGTGTCGGAGATCTGGCTCGCGTGGCACCGCATCGCTTCCCGTTTCGCACCGAGGTGCCCCGAGACGTCCACGGCCAGTGTGATCTCCGCCTCGGGCATGCCCATCGGGTTGCCGTCATCCGCAGGGCCGTTGGGATCGAAGTCGCGTTCCTCGCCATCGGGGCCATCCATCGAGACACCCGCCTCCCGGACCGCCTCGATCATCTGCACGAATGCATCACGGTTCATCGTCGCTTCGAGGACGCGGGTCCCCGGCACCAGCGCTGCCGCGGCAACACCGACCCGGTGCACCTGGATGTGATCGGGATGGCCGTAGTTGCCGTGCCAGTCGTAGATCGTGAGAACATCGGCGGATTCCGCACGGAGCACCGCGGCGAGCCGTTCGCCGGCCTCGTCCACGTCGGCGTTGAGGAACGACGCGGCGTGCGCGTTCTGTTCCCATCCGGTCATGCCCGAGTCCCGGTAGCCGAGCCAGACGACCCGGTCGATGCCGAGGACCTGGGCGGATGCCTCGGTCTCGGCGCGCCGACGATCCACGAGCGACTCGCTGTCACCCAGATCTTCCGGTGTCTCTCCGAACTCACCGTTGGTGGCCACGACGAGGACGACGCGGTGCCCCTCGGCCGCTGCCCGGGCGATCGTGCCGCCGGTGCTGATGACCTCGTCGTCGGGGTGGGCGTGGAAACAGACCAGCGTCCCCACGTTCACTCAGCCGATTCGGCCTGCTTGACGGCCCCCGACTCTGCCCACCGATCGGCGACGTCGGCGTCGACGCCCCAGTCGTCGAGGATCGCTCTGGTGTGCGCGCCGGCATGGGCCGGCGCCTCCGTCACCTCGGGCGACGTACGACTGAATCGAGGTGCGGGCGCCGGTTGCGTCGTGCCGCCGAGCTCGATGAACGTCCCGCGTTCGACGTTGTGCGGATGCTTCGCAGCGTCGCTCATCGTCAGCACCGGAGCGAAGCAGACGTCGGTCATCTCCATCAGCTCGCACCATTCGGCGCTGGACTTGGTGGCGAACACTTCGGTGAGCTTCGATTTCACCGCAGGCCACTGCGCCCGGTCCATCTGCTTGGCGAACAACTCGTCGTTCTCGAGACCCATCAGTCGGAGGAGCTCGGCGTAGAACTGCGGCTCGATCGAGCCGATCGAGACGTACTCGCCGTCGCTGCAGCGGTAGACGTCGTAGAACGGAGCACCGGTGTCGAGCAGATTCGTCCCCCGCTGGTTCTCGTCGTGCATGCCGATCGCCTTGAACGACCAGAACATGGACATCAGCACCGCGGTGCCGTCGACCATCGCCGTGTCGACGACCTGGCCCACACCGCTGCGCTGCGACTCGAGCAACGCGCACACGACACCGTACGCGAGGAACATCCCGCCACCGCCGAAGTCGCCGACCATGTTCAGCGGCGGAACCGGCGCCTCTCCTGCCCTGCCGAAGTGAGCGAGCGCCCCAGCGAGCGCGATGTAGTTGATGTCGTGGCCGGCTGCCTGGGCGTACGGGCCGTCCTGCCCCCACCCGGTCATGCGGCCGAACACCAACTTGGGATTGCGCTCCATGCAGACGTCCGGCCCGACGCCGAGTCGCTCCATGACGCCGGGTCGGAAGCCTTCGATCAACGCGTCAGCGGACTCGACCAGTGTGAGGAGCGCCTCGACGCCGTCGGGGCGCTTCAGGTCGATCGCAATGTTGCGGCGTCCGCGCAGCAGCGTGTCGAAGTGGTCGCCATCGGGGAGCGGACCGCGCACCGATCCGGCACGCTCCACGCGAATCACCTCGGCGCCCATGTCGGACAGCATCATCGCGGCGAACGGTCCGGGTCCGATGCCCGCGATCTCGATGATCCGGTATCCGCTGAGGGGTCCAGCCATGGGTTCGTCTCCTGTTTCGTGTGTGTTCGGGGGTTGATGAAGGGGGTTGATGAAGGGGTGCCGTGAGCGGAGCGGTTCGTCAGCAGGCGAGGGTCGCTCTGACGTGGCCGCCGATCGCCTCGGCGAACACCGGCCACAACGGTTCGGGCATGTCGTGGCCCATGTCGCACAGCAGGAGATACCGCGAGCCGGGAACCAGCTCTGCGGTTCGCGCTCCGCCCTCGGGCGTGATCAGCGTGTCATCGCGGCCATGGATCACGAGCATCGGCACGTCGAGTTCTGCCAGCGCTTCGCTTCGGTCGCCACTCGCGTAGATCGCTGCGAGCTGACGCGTTGCCCCCTCCGGGTAGAAGCATCGGTCGTACGAGGCCGCCGCGAGCTCGAGCAGCCAGTCGGGGTCGTAGTGGCGCTTCGACGCCCACACCTTGCTGTCGAGCGAACCGGCGATGTACGCGTCACGCTCCGGCGGCGACGGCGCGAGCAGGGCCTCCCGAGCTTCCGCGGTGGGAGCGCCGACACGCGGGTCACCGGTGCTGCTCATGATCGACGTCACGCTGGCGATCCGGGTCGGGTGTTCGATGGCCATCGTCTGCACGATCATCCCACCCATCGAGTTTCCCGTGATGTGCGCCGTGTCGATGCCGAGATGGTCGAGCAGCCCGATGCCATCGGCCGCCATGTCGGACAACGTGTACGGCACCGGCGGCACCGGCTCGCCGGACAGCGTGGCCTTGAGCACGTCGATGGGTGACACCTGCTGACCGTCGAGCTTGCTCGACAGGCCGACGTCACGGTTGTCGAACTGGATGACGAACAAGCCCTGTGCTGCGATCTCGTCGATGTAGGCCTGCCGCCACGAGATCAGCTGCGAGGTGTATCCACACACGACGAGCAGCGCCGGATCGGCAGGGTCTCCCGTGGTCACGTACTCGAGTTCGATCCCGGATGGGAGCATGGCGCGCGGCATGGTGGCAGTGTTGCAGAGTGCTGTCGCCGCCAGGGAACCCGACGCGGCAGGCGTGGCCTGTGCCCCACTCGGGGGCTACCAGCCCAGCAAGCGGTCCTTCTGCCGATCGAATTCCTCCTGCGTGAGCGTTCCCCGGTCGAGCATCAGCTCGAGCCGCTCCAGTTGACCAGCCACGTCGACGACGGCACCGTCTGGGCCTGCCGACGAACGCTTCACCCGCCGGTCCATGCCGGCGTGAATCATCTGTTGCACCCGGTCGGGTTGCCGGATGTCGGTGAACCGTTGCTGACCGAACTCGCCGCCCGACTCGATCAGCAGGTCCCCCGCCCCGACGAGCCGCTCCATCACACCCTGACTGAAGTGCACCGTCGTGACCCGCTCCAACGGAATCTCCACCCCGTGCTTCGCCAGCACGCCCGTGCGGAAGATGACCCGACGATCCGTGATCACGAAATGTGTCGTCGTCCACTGCATGTAGCGACGCACCAGCCACAAGGCGCTCAGCACGATCGCCGCGATCGCACCCCACACCGCAACGGTGCGCGGCGTCGAGCCGGTGTCGGTGAGGAACAACGTGGCCACGCCGCCGGCGATCGCCAGGACGATGGCCGCGGTCGGACCGGCGAGGAACCACCAGTGCGGGTGGAGATCGACCGTGACGGTCTCGTCGTCGTTCAGCAGGCGTTGTGGGTAGACCATCCCCGCCCCCTCAGTCGGTTCGGACGTCGGACACCGTGAGACGAACGCGCAGCGCGTCGATTGCGTATCCGTCCATCGACACGACTTCGAACTCGCCCACGGTCGTCTGGACGCGATCGCCTGCCGACGGGATCTCGTCGAGCGCATCGATCACATACCCAGCGACGGTCTGCCAGTCGCCCTCGGGGAGTTCGGCGCCGGTGCACTCCTCGAACTGTTCGACGCGCATCGTTCCGTTCATCTGGAACCGACCGTCGGGCAGCTCCTCGCATTCGCCGACACGCCGGTCGGACTCGTCGTCGAAGTCCCCGATCAGTTCCTCGATGACGTCTTCGAGCGTCACCAGCCCCAGGACCAGGCCGTGTTCGTCGATGACGAGTGCGATGTGGTGGCGCCCGGTCCGCATCTCGAGCAGGAGGTCCTCGAGACCGTGATGCTCGGGGGTCACCATGATCGGCCGGGTGAGGCTTCCCGCGGTGGTGGTCGCCCACGTGCCGTTCTGCAACCGGAGCACGTCCTTCGCGTGCACGAACCCACGAACATGGTCGAGGTCACCCTCGTGGACCACGACGCGCGTCCGACCGGTGCGATGCGCCTCCGCCGCCACCTCGATGGCGGTCGCGTCGGCGGGCACGGCGATGATGTCGCGCCGCACGGTCATCGCGTCCGCCGCGGTCAGCCCGGACAGTTCCAACGACCTGGCGAGCAGCTCGTGTTCCTGGGCGGCGATGCCTCCGTGCCCCGCCGACTCCTCGATCAGCAGCAGCAGATCGCTCGGCGAGTGCGCCATCGCCCGAGCGTCCTGCGGTTCGACGCCGACCGCTCGGACCACCAGGTTGGCCAGCCAGTTGAGCAGGCTGATCAAGGGCCGGAAGATCCGCACGAACAAGCGGAACGGACGAGCCAACAGCAACGAGGAGTTCTCGGGATGAGCGATCGCCCAGGACTTCGGCGCCATTTCGCCGACGACCATGTGCAAGAACACCACGATCGACAATCCGATCGTGAAACCGATGATGTGGCGCGTCGTGTCGGACAGCGTGAACGCTTCGCCGAGCGCTCCTTCGATCAGCCCCGCCACCGCCGGCTCGGCCACCGCACCGAGACCGAGCGAGCACATCGTGATGCCCAACTGTGCACCCGCGAGCATCAGGCTGAGCTCGCGGAGGCCCGCCAGTGCGTGTCCGGCTCGCTTGTCGCCCTCGGCGGCGAGCTGTTCGAGTCGCGACTGGCGCGATGCCAGCAGCGCGAACTCACCGGCGACGAAGAACCCGTTGAGTGCCAACAGGACGACGGCGAGGCCCAGCCCCATCCAGTTGACCTGGAACCCCTCGGTTGCGGCGAGCATCATCGTCGTTCGCCTCGGTCGCCGGTCTCGTCGACGTCCTCGTCACCGTCGGGTGCCGCCGCGTCGGGGTCGACCTGCAGCTGCACGCGTTCGATCGCGAACCCGTCGATGTCGAGGACATCGACGCGGACACCGTCGACCACGAACGACTCGCCGACCTCGGGAATGTGCTCGAGGCGCTCGAGGACGAGGCCGGCGACGGTGTCGTACTCGCCGTCGGGCAGGTCGAGACCCGTGATGCGCTCGATCTCATCGGGTCGGGACGACGCTGCCACGGACCACACGCCGGGAGCGGTCTCGACGTGCTCGCCGGCAGCACTCGGGTCGTATTCGTCCTCGATCTCACCGACGAGTTCCTCGACGATGTCCTCCAGCGTGACGACGCCGGCGGGTCCGCCGTATTCGTCGATCACGATCGCCATCTCGGTGGAGTGCTCGCGCAGCTCCGCCAGGACGACGTTCAGCCCTGCCGCCTCCGGCACCGCGAGGATCTCGTGGACCAACGACTGCACCATGGTGGTGTCGTAGTCGGTGCGGCCCACCCCGAGCAGGTCCTTGGCGTGGACGATGCCCTGCACCTTGCCGTCGTCGTCGACGACGGGGAACCGAGAGTGCGTCGACGCCATCAGATCGCGGAGGTCGGCCGCCGTCGCATCGGCGTCGATCGTGACGACCCGGTTCCATGGAACCATCGCATCCGAGGCCTCGAGTTCACCGAAGTCGATGGCGCGTTCGAGCAGCATCGCCTGCAGACCCGTGAGGTGGCCGCTCTCCGCGGACGAGTCCACGATCAGGTCGAGTTCTTCGGTCGACACCCCACCGTGGAGTTCCTCGACGGGTTCGACGCCGATCAGCCGCAGCAACCTGTTGGCCGCACCGTCGAACAACCGGATGATCGGGCCGGCGATCCGCATGAACAACCACGTCGATGGCGCCAACGTCCTCGCCACGGGCTCGGGCTTCGCGATCGCCAGGTTCTTGGGTGCCAGTTCGCCGAACACCATCTGGGCCATCGTGGCGAGTACGAGCGCGATGGCCAGCGACACGCCGAACGTTGCCGACTCCGGCACGCCGACCGCACCGAGCACCGGTTCGATGGCCGTCGCGATCGCCGGCTCGGCGATGAAACCGAGGACCAGCGTGGTCACCGTGATGCCCAGCTGCGCGCCGGACAACATGAAGCTCAACCGCTTGTGGACGTCGATCGCCCGCTTCGAGCGACGATCCCCTTCGTCGGCCTGCTCGGCAAAGCGAGTGCGACGAGCCGCGACGAACGCGAACTCGACGGCAACGAAGTACCCGTTGGCGGCGATCAGCGCCACGACTCCGAACAGCCCGAGAGCGGTCAGCACGGCGTCAACTTCGTTTTCGGTCGGCGGACATGGGTGGACAGATGTTATCCCGGCGCCTCCGACAGTCGCGTGACGGTGCCGCGGAGCCATCGCGCCGACCGCGTTAGGGTGGCCCCATGTCAACCTTTCACGACTTCGAGATGATCTCGATCACGGGCGAGCCGGTCGCATTCGACCAGTTCCGTGGTCAGATCTGCCTGATCGTCAACGTCGCGAGCGCTTGAGGCCTCACGCCTCAGTACGCAGGTCTGCGTGCGCTTCATGACGACAACGACGACGTCACCGTCCTCGGCTTCCCGTGCAACCAGTTCGGAGCGCAGGAACCCGGCACCGACGAGGAGATTCTCGAGTTCGCGACCTCGAAGTTCGGGGTCACCTTCCCGATGTTCCACAAGATCGACGTCAACGGCGACGATGCCGCCGAGCTGTACACCTGGCTCAAGTCGCAGCAGCCGGGCGACGGCGAGCAGTCCGACATCACCTGGAACTTCGAGAAGTTCCTCGTCGACGGCGAGGGCAACGTGCTCGAACGGTTCGCACCGCCGACCACGCCCGAAGACATCGGCGTCGCCATCGCCGCGCACCGCTGAACGGCACCATGGCGGGTGACACCTGGGTCTTCGGCTACGGCTCGCTGGTCTCACCGGCGTCCCTGGCGACGACCATCGAGCGCACGGTGGCTCCCGCCGATGTCGCGGTGGCCACCCTGCACGGGTACGGACGTCGCTGGAACTACGGCGCCGGCCGCCTGCAGTGCAGCTGGACGCTCGACGGCGTCGAGGTCGACGACGGCGTCATGGTGGCACTCGGACTGGTCCGCAGCGAGCACGAGTCGTGCAACGGCGTCGCGTTCAAGGTCACCCCGACCGAACTCGAGCACCTCGATCGACGCGAGCGCAACTACGACCGCACCGACATCACCGACCTGATCACGCTCGACGATCCGGTGCCCGGCGTCGCCACCGCGAGTCCCTCCGGCGCGACATTCGTCACCTACGTACCGCGCGCCGGCGCCATCGAGCACTACGAGACAGCGCGCGATGCGGGTCGGGCAGCGATTCGGCAGTCCTACTGGGACCTCGTCCTCGATGCCTTCGAGACGCTCGGCGGCACCCATCCGGAGCGCTACGCAACGACACCGCAGCCGGACGTACCGGTGGTCGAGATGACCTGGAACATCGTCGGCTGACCTCCTGCGAGACCGGTGAGCGACACCGGTGGTGACCACGCAGAGCGTTGTTTTCCTCAAGATCGCCCAGAACCTGCCGATGGCTCAGTGTCACTCCGCCGACCAGACAGGCAGGTTCCGTTCCCATGGCCGATCAGACGCCCCCTCCCATCGACTACTTCGCAGCTCTTCGAGACACACCGACCGAGCCCACGCCGGAGGCGACCGCACCCGCGGTCGATCCGGCCGTTCCGGCAGCTGCGGCGACGCCCGCCGCTGGAGCCCCCGTGCCCCCTGCAGCGTTCGCCGCGCCAACGGCAGCGGTCGCACAGTCCACGCCGGTCCCACCACCGCCGCCGGTCCCACCGGTCGCCGCGCCCGCCGCTGCAACACCGGTCGCACCCGTCGCCGCGACACCGGTCGCCCCGGTCGCTGCAGCCGCAGCTGCCCCGATCGCGACCGCCACGGCTACACAGCCGGTCTCCGGCCCGCCGGCCGCCGAGCCCGCC
>JBAWHL010000179.1:0-2916 GCA_049593815.1 Ilumatobacteraceae bacterium
CCGTCTGCTTCGTCTGCTCCGGCCGTGCCGTCTGCTTCGTCTGATCCGGCTGTGCCGTCCAATTCGTCTGGCCCAGCCGCTCCGGCTGTCCCGGCCGTGCTGTCTGCCTCTGTCGTCGCGTCGTTGCCCGAGCAGGCAGGGCCAGCAGCGCAGGCACCGTCGGTCGTCGAACAATCCGCCGAGGCGGCGCCCGACGGTCCGTCGCTGCCGACGCCCACGGCGATGCGCGCGACCCCAGAACCCGACGACGCGCGCAACGTCACCGCCGAACGCCTCGTGGTGCCGGCCGCCTCGCGTCGGCGGTCACGCGCCCCGGAACCTCCGAGCGGGGTTGCGTCGTTCGTGCCGCTGCGGGTCGAACCGCCACCTCGGCTCTACGCCACGTGGTGGACCCGATACATGCTGTTCCTCGCGCAGATGACCGCGATCGTCGTGGTGTTGATGACGGAGTACTCCAGCGGGCCCGGCGGCATGCTGTCGTCGAACGTCGTGCTCGTCTCTCACGCGATGGTCGCGGTGCTGCTCGTGTCCTGGAGTGCCTTGGCGATGTACGACGCGGCTCGACTCGTGCCCGCGACGAGATATCACGCCCCCTCGCGGCCGTTGGTCGCCGTGGCGTTGTGGCTGATCGCGTTCGCCGCACCCGTCGGCGCGTACGTGGTGATCGACTGGGCGCGCGATCGCTTCACCGAGGAGTCCGAGGACATGGGCGTGATGCTCGCGACGGTCGCAGCCGTGGCGGTCAGCTTCTTCCTGGTCTGGTTGCCGTTCCAGTACCACACCAAGCAGGCCCAGCGCATCGGTGCGCCGGTGCGCGTGCTCCTCGCGTGGTTCTGGGTGCCGATCGTCGCGGCCGTCGGGTCGCTGTCGATCAACGCGCTCGGCCTGCACGACTTCCTCGACGAGGGTGGATTCACCGATTGGGATCGAACGCTCCAGGTGGCCGTCGTGTACGGGTTGCCGGCGTTCACGTTCGCCCTGACGACGTGGCGTGCCACCACCGTGTTCGACGAGGTCATCGAGATCCGGTGGCTGCGGTGGCGCACGGAGTGGAATCAGACACTCGAGGCGATGGAGGCACAGCCGTCGCCCGGTCCCGAGCACACGCCGTTGGACGGTCGTCACTGAGATCCGCTGCGACGTGGCTCGACCGTGTGCGGCTGAGGCTGATGCTGACCCAGGTGGATGCAGGTGCAGGTGGATGCTGACGCAGCGCGCTGCCGGCTCAGGTCGAGGGCGCGTCGGATGCGTCGATCACCTCGAGCGGCGCCGCGAATCGGGCGACCAGTTGCGTGCTGATGTCGCGGTGGCGCAGCAGGAACGCCCGCTCGTCGAGCCGCTTGCGTCGGAGCCAACCGGTCACTTCACTGTTGCACTTGCTGGCATTGCACGACCCGCACGCTGGTGCAATGTTGTCGAGCGTGTACCGACCGCCGCGTGACAGCGCGAGGACGCAGTCACGCTGCAGCGCACGATCGGTCGCGCCGCAGTAGGCGCACCCGCCCCAGGCCTCACGCAGCGCGTCCCACTGTTCGTCGCTCAGGTCGTGGTCGACTCGGTCCATCCGCTTCTTGCGTTTCCGTGCCGCCCGTGCTCGTCGGCTTCGGTTGACCGCCATCGTCGCCAGGCTAGGCACAGCCGGCGCTCCGGTGGCCGATGGTCGCGCCAGGTCGTCATCGTCGCGTCGCGGGCATGCCGTCGACGGTTGTTCGTGAGACCGGTGTGCGAGCCGAGGACGCGAGGGCAAGACCGGCCGCGCTGGCGTCGTGGACGTCAGTTGGCAGTCGCGGTGCCGCTGGCTTTGACCTCGTCCCAGAGCGCGTCGAGCGTCTCGAGGTCGGCGTCGGCGAGTTCGATCGATCGTGTGGCGGCGAGTCGTTCGACGCCTTCGAAGCGCTCGCGGAACTTGTCGGACGCGGCACGCAGGGCGAGCTCGGGGTCGATCTCGAGGTGACGGGCCACGTTGACGATCGCGAACAGCAGATCGCCGAGTTCGTCCGTGGTCGCGGTCGTCGCCGCGTCAGGGTCGTCGATGGCGTCACGGAGTTCGCCGGTCTCCTCGACGATCTTCGGGAACGCTCCCTCGACGTCGGGCCAGTCGAAGCCGACCTTGGAGGCCTTCTTGCCGACCTTGGCGGCGTACGACAGCGAGGGCATCGATCGCGGGATGCCGTCGAAGACCGAGGTCCGCGACTTCTCGGCCTTCTTGATCGCATCCCAGTTCGTGAGGACCTCGTCGGTGTCGAGATCGGTGCCGACGAGGTCGCCGAACACATGGGGGTGGCGCCGCACGAGCTTGGCGTGGATGCCGGACGCGACGTCGGCGATCGTGAACCGGCCCTCCTGCTCGGCGATCGTGGCGTGGAACTCGATCTGGTAGAGCAGGTCGCCGAGTTCCTCGATCAGGTCGGCATCGGTGGTCGGGTCGTCGGGGTCGAGCCCGTTGACGGCATCGACGACCTCGTAGGTCTCCTCGAGGAGGAAGGGGACGAGCGACTCATGGGTCTGGTCGATGTCCCAGGGGCACCGCTCTCGCAGGGTGCGGGCGAGCTCGTGGAAGCGGACGTACTCGGCTCCGACGGGCGTGGCGAGGTGGGGGATCCAGATCGAGGTCAGATGGTCGGCGTCGAGCGTGCGGTCGAGTTCGGCCCAGGTGGTCTCGACGATCTGCTCGTCGTCGGTGCCGAGCGCCTGCAGGATCGTGACCGATTCGTCGCCGCTCGCGCCATCGACGGCGAGTTTGATGTCCGACAGCACCCAGTTGGCGTGCGTGTGGGCGACGAGCAGCGGACCGCGCTCACCGGCGGCAGCGGTGACGAACTCGTGGCCGTCGACGAGCCGGGCTCCCGCTTCGACCGGGTCGATGCCGAGCCGGGCCCAGGCGACGTCGAGGAACGACATGGCCGGACGAATGTC
>JBAWHL010000180.1:0-6096 GCA_049593815.1 Ilumatobacteraceae bacterium
ACCCAAGGTGGCGGCGACGTCGTGCATGGCGCACACATGCTGTCGTGTCTCGCCATCGACGGGCGCTTCGGGCGGCCAGACCGGCGACGAACATGCACAGGCCGGCCATCCGGAGTGTTCGTGGCGATCCCATGTGTCAAGGACATGTTGACAACTCGGAATCGTCAAGATTTCCTTGACGCGTGACTCTGGCCGCGGCCGCGTTGCTGTGCTGGGGCAGCCGGCGCGGCGGCTCAGTGGGCGAGCATGCTGCGAAGCATCCAGGCGACCTTCTCGTGGACCTGGAGTCGCTGTGTCAGCAGATCGGCGGTCGACTGGTCGCTGGCGCCGTCCGCCATCTCGAACACCTCGCGAGCGGTCTTCGTCGCGTCCTCGTTGCCGTTGACCAGGTCGACGAGCATCTGTTCGGCGGTCGGAACGCCGTCTGGCTCGGCGATCCGGGTGAGCGCAGCGAACTGGGAATAGGTGCCCGGGGCGGGTCGACCGAGCGAACGGATTCGTTCGGCGATGAGGTCGACCGCGATCCAGAGTTCGTTGTATTGCGTCTCGAACATCAGATGGAGCGTGTTGAACATCGGCCCCGTCACGTTCCAGTGATAGTTGTGGGTCTTGAGGTACAGCGTGTACGTGTCGGCGAGGACTCGGCTCAGACCGTCGGCGATCGCGATGCGATCGCTCTCCGGAATACCGATGTCGATGGGCTGCAGTGCGTTGTTCATGATCGCTCCGGGTTGTCGTGGGCCTTCGGGTGTGGGCGACGGGTTGCTGGGGAGCCGCTCACGCCTCTGGACGGATTTGTACGGACAATTCGTTGCAACGACGTCGGTGGTGTCGGTATTCCCGGTCGGGGTCGTGTCGTCGGTCTCGACCGCACGCGTCAGCCGGCGTCGACGGAGGCCTCGAACCCGATGTCGTCGAGGTCCGGGATCACGAAGCGGAACTCGGTGAGGTCCTCGTCGACCTCGAAGGTCCAGATCCAGGTCGAGGGCTCCCGGGACCAACTGCGTCCGAGCGTTGCGACGGACGAGATCGGATCGCGGGGGACGTCGTCGACGTCGAGCACGACGGGCGGGTGTGCCGAGATGTCGAGGAGCGAGCAGTTCGGTCGCTGCTTCGTGGTCTCACCGATCACCGTGGCGAACAGCCGTCCATCACGCGGCCTGGCGAGCCGGCCCCGGTTGTCCCAGTCGGGGTTCCAGATCGCCCCGCCGTTCGCGCGGTGTCCGGCCTCGTCGCCGACACGGATCGAGTGAACGTCGAACTGCACCTCGCAGCCGCCGTACGACAGCGGGCTTCCCGAGACGTTCACGAGCTCGAACTCGGGGATGTCGTCCGTTCGCGATCCGTCGAACGCGAGTTGTGCCGGCCGGGTGCGGTCGTCGACCCCCTCGGGCGACTCCTGCACGATGAGATCGGCATCGCCGAGGTTCACGCCATCGGGGACGACGAATGGGATCACGGTCTGCGTGGTCGCGGACACGGGAAGGTCGATTCGCTCCCCGTCGGCCGGTGGGTACACGGCATCACCGACCTGGAGACGAAAGACCTCGTCGGTGTCGATCCGCCATTCCAGGTCGGCTGCGGTGTTCTCGATCGTCAGCCCCGCAGCGACGAGTCGTTCGTCGTCGCCGAGGTCAGCCGGATCGATCGAGATCTCATCGACGGCTGCAGCGACCGTTCGTGCCTCGTCGAGCGTGACGTCGAGGTAGCCGTAGCGAACGGTCGCGTCGACCTCGGTGCTCCACTGCGTCGCGGCGACCGACGCGACACCGACACCGACCGTTCCAGCGACGACAGCTGCCTTGGCGCCCAGGCCCAGCCGCGCCCACCTCGTTGCGCTGCGCCGGACGAACGCCGTGCCCCGACTCGAGCCGAACGATCCGAGCCCGTCGACGTGGGTGCTCGCCGAGTACGCGGCGCGACCGCCCGCCGACGCAACTGCGGTGGCCGACAACGCACCCGCGGCGCCGATCCCCACGAGCGCGACCCGCTCCAGCGACGGATGATCGGCGACAGCGGCCAATCTCGCGCTGAGCAGGGGGCTCGGTGGTCCATCGGCCCGGACGATCACGTCGGGCAACCGCCGTGACCAGCGCCGAAGCCGTCGACCCGACGCCAGGTGCACCCCCGCGGCGAGGCGGCTCAACTGTCTCGCGTCGACGAGCCGCGAGGACTGGAGCTCCTCGACGAACCGCTCGAGGTCGACGCTGTCGCCGACATCGGTCATCACGAGGACCCCGTTGGGAACCCGCGTGCGCATCCCTTCCCACACCGCGACCAGCGTCGCCTGATAGCCCCCGCTGGTCGTGCGGAGCAGATTCTCGCGGGTCGTCCTGATCGCATGCCTCGTGAAGAGCTGCTCGGTGTGTTCGTCCAGGTCGGTCGGGGGTGCATCGAGGTCGACGAGGATGGGAATGATCGTGGCCTTCGTCTCGAGCGCAACGCTCACCTCGTGTCTCACTGGGTCGGTGGGCTCGTCGATGCGCCGACCGGAGTCCGAGGTGCCAGACCAGTGCGGGCCGACGACGAACAGCACGACGTCGGACGTCGTCAACGCGTCGTCGATGACGTCCTGCCACGGTTGACCTCCGATCAGGGAGTCCTTGTCGCGGAACACGCTGCGCGATCCGAGGTCGTCGCGGAGCCGCTCGGAGAGCTGGGTGACCAGATCGACGGTGTCGGCGATCCGATACGACACGAAGACCCGAGGGCCCGACAGCGGTGTCGCGCCAGCGGGATCGTCACGCCCGTTCCCGTTCACGAATTCCCGGTCTGACACGATCGCACCTCCGAAGGCCGACTGGCGTCCAGTGTTGCAGAGTCGTTCCGATGCATCTTCAGATGTCGATGGTGTGGAACGTCGGGCGATACGTCGAGAGGTGGCTCGCCGTCTCGGCACCGTTCCACCGGTTGTGCCCGATCGACCAGATGTTCTGCCCGGAGCTGTCCAACCACGGGACCCAGGCCGCGAAGTAGGTGTTGCACAACGTGCCGTCGCACTTCAGGGGCTGGGTCACGGACGACACGTTGGAGAAGGGCCCCCACGGGTCGTCGGCCACGCCGAACTCGATCGTGTGTCCCCACCAGTCGTCGCGCTTCTCGACGAGCAGGTAGCGCTCGCCGTCGAAGCTGATCTGGGCCGGGTTGATGGCTGCCCACGTGAAGCCCAGGTCCACCACGGGCACTGCGAACGTGGAGTCGAACGACCATCCCGCCCCGTCCCAGTATTCGCGCTCGGCGTCGAGGTCTCCGAGCGGCACACGGGCGAGCTTGACGAACTCGGAGCACTCGCCGAATCCGCTCGGGGTGTCGTACCCGAACTGCTGGTAGCAGTTCGAGTAGAGGTAGGTGTGATGTCGATCGGCGGTGATCGACCAGCCGTACAGATCCTCGCCCTGTGCCGCCTCGTCGACGACACGGATCGGGGTGAGCGTCGTCGCGTCGAGCACGACGCGACGCAAGGCGGTCGGCCGATTCCGGCTGAGGTAGCGGGGCCCCGTCTCGTTCATCTGGACCACGAAGAGATGGACCTCGGTCCCGTCGGCGCTCATCGAACCGTCCAGGATCCACTGCCACTGGTGCATGTGTGAGGTGAGGTCGCCGAGCAGCCACGACCGGCTCCCCGAGTTGAGCACCGTGAAGCAGCGGCCCGACTGCACCATGCCGACGTTGTGGACGAGCGTGCCGGACACGAACGCGTCCTGGAACGTCCAGAGCACGCGTCCGTCCGCCAGACGAAGGGCCCGCTGGTAGTCGGCGCCCTGAAAGCGTCCGATTCGCTGAGAGAAGAACGCGCTGATGTCGGCGGCGTCGAGGCTCGCCGCGCAGTGGTCGCCGACATCGGGAGACGTGATGGGCCCGAAGGGGTCCGCCACCGGCGGGGTGAGGCGCACCGCCCGTCGCAACGCCGTCGCGCCGGCACGGTCGACCTGCTCCCCGCTGAACGATGTGAGCCGAGCAACGGAGCGTTCGGTACCTCGGACCATGCCGGTCTCGACGTGGAGCTCGGCCGTGATGGTCCCGTCGCCGATCCTGTCGACGGAGACCAGCGGCGTTGCGGCGACCGGTTCTGAGACCGCTGCGGGTGCCGAGCCACCGATCGCGGCGACGCCGTTGTCGATCCATGGAATCAACGGCAACACGACGGCGCTGCACAGGGCGATGGCCCCGGCTGTGCGCTGGAGAATTGCTGTTCTGGGCGGTGCATCGGGCATGCACTCCACGTTCCGCCGATGGCCGCGACGGCAACATCTCCCCAAGGGGACAGTTCGACGTCGCCGAGGACAGGTCGACCAGTCCGAAGGGCAATCCGTTCAATCACCTCGCGGCCGCGCCGAGGACTCCGAGCGCCATGACCAACGGACGCGGAAGTTGTCGCTTCAGAGGTCCAGCAGATCGGCGTTGCCGCTCTCGACGAACGGCTCGACCGCAGGTAGCTGACCGGTCTCGTGCTGGCGATCGGTGCAGCGGCGCTGCTCAGCGGAGGCTGACGAGCTGCATGATGTCGTCGTCGGGGAGGTCGCCGTCGATGACCGCGGTCACCGACATGTAGCCGAGCTCGACCGCGCCGCGTGTCGTGGTGAGAAACGCGACGTCCGACGCATCGGACCCGGTGGCGATGCGCACCAGTGCGTCGCGAGGTGCCAAGCACGTCGGGTCGACGACGTACCAGACGTTGTCGATGCACGCTTCGGTCACGACGTGAAAGTCCATCGGCACCAGGCCGGGTGCGTACACCGACACCACTCGGGCTGGTACGTCGTTCGCTCGCAGCAGCGCAGCGGTCAAGTGGGCGAAGTCCCGACAGACACCCTCGCGTGCGAGGAGCGTGGAGACTGCGCCGTCGATCGGCCGTGACGAGCCGGTGACGTATGCGATGTTCGTGCCGACCCAACTCGACACGCCAGCGAGGAGTTCCGCTCCCTCCAGACCGTCGAACTCGGCACGAGCGAACGGGCCGAGCCGATCGGACTCGCAATAGCGGCTCGGGCGAATGCTGCGGAGTGAGTCGAGGTCGGTCCCGGGAACGGGTCGGGTGGTACCCACCACGGTCGCTTGGTAGTCCACCAGGAGGAGCCCGCAGTCGAGTCCCTTGAGGAAGTGCAACTGGTCCTGTGTCGTGACAGCCACCGACACCCCGTTGACGCTGACCAACAACTGTTCGTCGACGCGTTCGTACCCACCGTCGACGGCGATCGCCAGTACGACGTCGGCCTCCTCGACCACCTGCATCTCGAGATGCGCAGAGACGCTGCGGCGCACGGTGTGTCCGGCCTCATTGGATCGGGCGACATCATTCATGGGTGACCTCCGAGACGGCGCGGTGGACGAAGTCGAGCTTCTCGACGACCAGTGGGGACAGGACGAAGGGGTACAGATCGGCCTGGCCGATCGAACGGGCCATCGCGTTGAGTGCGAGCGAGAGCCCCAGCCACGACTGCACCGTTGGCCCGATGGCGATGTGCTCGCGGGTCTCCCACGCGGCACGTCCAGCGGAGTCGGCCGGCTCCCCGACGTCGAGCCCGATGGCGGCTGCCGTCGTCAGTCCAGCGTTGATGTGCAGGTAGTGGGCGAATGTCTCGGCCCAGTCCTCCCACGGGTGCATCGTGGCGTAGTGGCTCACGTGCGAACCCGACCAGTCGACGTCCGTTCCGCCCGAGTAGTGCTGTTCGAGCGCGACCTCGTACGACACCCGATCGTCACCGAAGAGTTGCCGGAACGCATCGAGCCGACCGGTGTCGACCACGAGCCGCGGCCAGTAGTAGTGGCCGATTTCATGACGGAGATGGCCGAGCACGGTTCGATAGGGCTCGCCGAGTTGCTTGCGCACGAACTCACGGTGGGCATCGTCGGATTCGGAGAGATCGAGGGTGATGACACCAGAGTCGTGCCCGGTGATGACGTTCTGGCCACGGGAGGAGAGGAACTCGAACGACACGCCGCGCTCCTCGTCGAGCGACCGAGCGATCACCTCGAGGCCCAACGTGGCGAGCTGGTGGAGCAGTCGGCGCTTCGCCGACTCTGCGTCGGCGAATGCCTCCAGCGACTCGACTTCGCCGTCGCTCGGGCGCACCGCCGTCAGGCGGCAGCTGGAAC